>JAFGIC010000085.1 GCA_016929815.1 Deltaproteobacteria bacterium | reverse complement strand
GGCAATGGGGCGGACATAAGGACAAGAGAACTCAATTATTCACGGCGTGGAGGCCGGGGAGTAACTTATAAGAAATAGCCTTTCGACAGGCTCAAGGCCTAAGGACCTTTCTACAAGCTTAAGGCCGAAGGGCTCAGGGCCGAGGGAAAAGCAGATGACAGGGGAAATGAGTAGAAAAGTATATATAGACGAAGATGAATGCATAGGATGCGGCAGTTGTCAGGAGATCTGTCCGCAGGTGTTCAAATTGGATAAAGAGACTGAGAAATCCAGAGTTATCAAACCGGAAGGCGGGCCGGAAGATCTCATTGAAGAGGCTATGGGCGAATGCCCCATGTCATGTATCTTTTGGGAATAGGGGCCATAAGGTATGCCGCCAATATTTTTCGTATCCGACAACGATAATTCCGGCAATAAACCCTATCAGATTCATCAGAATGCCGTATTGAAAGGCGTTTACAGGGGTCGGCCCAATAATGCCATAATTTGCTCTTGACGGTTTAAGAAGCGATGGATACGCTACAGGCAGGATTTTTTGTATGCGGGCAACAGCCCCTCGGGCGATGTGTCGACAGGAAGAGCCTTCACGCCCCCAACCTTGGCTCCTGCTTCACGGATTTTGGCAGATCCCACGGCAATAAAAAAGGTATCAGCTTTATCCAGAATGAAATCATCAACACTGTGATTTACGTTAGCTACGGGTACCATTTGCACGTCATCATAGGTCAAAACGGCATTGGCGAGCAGGCATCCGCTGAGAAAAGTGATAACCTTCTGTGAAGTCCATTTGCCTGGAACCGTTTTCCCTTTTAAGCCCTTTATAGTCTTAATTGGAGAATATATGTGTCAATTTTTGGTGATTGACAAGGCGGGAAAAGATAGTATAATTGCAATTGAGAACCATTATTGATAGGACTCTCTGATGGCTGAAGAGGAAAAGATATTCAAACGCTTATTAAAAGAGCGTGGTATGCGTTACACGAAAGAAAGGCGTTCAATCCTGAAGGCTGTCATGTCCTGTGGAAAGCATTTTGAGGCAGAGAGTTTAGTTCGTGCCTTACGTTCCGAGGGCAAAAAAGTATCGATAGCCAGTGTATATAGAACGATTCCACTGCTCATTGACGCGGGCATAGTGATAAAAAATCCCTGTGATCAAATGAATGCCAGGATGGAGACCATCTTTGGCCATCAGCACCATGATCACCTGATATGTATCAATTGTAAAAAGGTAATAGAATTCAGAGATGATAATATTGAGAAACTGCAGGCAAGGGTCGCTGAAAAACACGGGTTTCAAATGAAAGGACATCGTCTTCTTATCAGCGGTTATTGCTCAGATTGCGATACAAGTCGCAATCAAGAGATCGAGAAGAGCTGAGTTAAAAATTTAAATGCAATGACCAAAAACTTTTACTTAGATTGGATGATACCTGTGTTTAGTATTATCCTGATTGTTATTAAGGATTTCATATGAATCAAGTCATAAATTTAGCTATTATGGAAAAAGGCCAAATCGGTACCGTAGCAGGTATCAGGGGAGGAGGGAATCTTCGCCTGAAACTTGCATCTCTGGGCATACATACTGGTTCAAAGGTAACTAAATCTTCCAATATCTTTACCAGAGGACCCGTTGTTATCTATGTTGGAGGTATGGAAATAGCAATAGGGTACAAAATGGCATGTAAAATCCTGATTAAACTCCATCCCGTGGAGAGTGACCGTTGAAAGTCCTCCTTATCGGCAATCCAAATGTTGGCAAGAGTGTTATATTTTCAAGACTTACAGGCATACAGGTTGTCGCTTCCAATTATCCCGGTAGTACTGTGAACTTTAAACAGGGCTTTTTTAAAATAGGAGGTCAAAAAGCAGAAATTATCGATGTCCCTGGAACTTATTCACTCAAACCAACCTCTGCGGCGGAAGAGGTGGCAGTGAAGATGATTCCGGAAGGAGATATCATTGTTTGTGTGATCGACGCAACTCGCCTTGAACGCAGCCTGCCATTAACCCTTCAATTACTCGACCACAAAAGGCCCATGCTCGTGGTCCTTAATATCTGGGATGAAACAAAGCACAAAGGCATTCAAATAGACATCAAAAAGCTTTCAGAATTCTTAAGCGTTCCAGTTATTACTACTTCGGCCATTACCGGCGAAGGCATTCGATCCCTGGTTGATATGATACCGAAGGCCTCGGTTCCTGATCGTCCCAAGATTAAAGAATCCCAGCAATGGCTATTGATCGGAGAGATTATAAATCAGGTTCAGACAGTCACACATCGGCATCACACATTAACAGAGAAATTCCAGGATTTTACTATCAGACCTTTTGGCGGAATACTTATCGCCTTCCTTGTATTATCCCTGTCCTTTTTTATAATCCGCTTTTTAGGCGAGGGATTGATCGGTTTAGTGTTTGAACCTTTATTTGAGATAGTTTATAAGCCGCTGCTTTTAGATTTCAGCCAATATCTCGGCGGAAAAGGCGTATTGCACGACATATTGATCGGAAATCTCATCAACGGGGATATCGATTTTAATCAATCTTTCGGTCTTATAAGTACCGGTCTTTTTGTGCCGATTGGAATTGTATTTCCTTATGTGCTTTCTTTCTATTTTATCCTTGGGATTCTTGAAGACTACGGTTACCTGCCAAGGCTGGCTATACTTTTAGATGTTTTTATGCACCGGATAGGCCTACACGGCTATGCGATTATTCCAACAGTTTTAGGTCTTGGCTGTAATGTGCCTGGTATTTTAGCAACACGTATATTAGAAAGCAAAAGAGAGAGGTTTATCGCCTGTACTTTAATATCCATCGGAATTCCCTGCGCATCGCTTCATGCGATGATCTTTGGCCTGGTTGGCGCGCGCGGCTTAAAGTACGTGCTTATTATTTACGTTGTTTTAGCTATTGTGTGGATCTGCCTTGGTTTGATAATGAATATGACAATCAAGGGTTTTACCCCGGAATTGTTCACTGAAATTCCTCCTTACCGTAATCCTGTCCTGACGGCGGTATTTAAAAAGCTATGGATGCGTATGAAAGCTTTTCTAAAAGAAGCTGTGCCGATAGTTCTCATCGGTGTGCTTATAATCAATCTATTTTATTCATTGCGCATCTTTGATGTTATAGCTGATTTTTTCGCACCGGTAATAAATGGGCTTATGGGCCTTCCGGATAAAGCAGTTACCGCCCTGGTGATCGGGTTTCTTCGTAAAGATGTGGCGGTTGGTATGCTGGCCCCTTTGGGTCTAACGAATAAACAGGTTGTGATAGGATGTGTTACCTTAGCCATGTTTTTCCCCTGCGTTGCCACATTCGTTGTCATGCTTCGAGAGCTCGGCTGGAAAGATATGCTTAAAGCATCTGCTATAATGCTTTTTGCTTCAGTCATTGTTGCTACGCTGATAAATATCCTATGGCCATAAATTTGGGCAAAATGCCGCGTTTCACTATGATCCTACGGCCGAGCGGGTAATGAATTCGGTGAAAAAACAAACATCTTTGCAATGCCATATTGTATGTGATAATTTATTAAATCTACTCACTGCTCCCTCCTTTCTTTATTGAAAGGCCGGCTTAGGCGTTAAAGGAAGAAGATGGATAACCCCTTGAAAAAAGATGGGCATTTCCCTGAAAACAATCCGAAAAAATCAAAGGCATGGGGACCCTTCCGCAAAGATCTCAAACAATCATCCTTGGTTAATAGGTGTGAACCTATAAGTGAAGAAGAACTCAATGCACTGATTGCGAACATCGTTCAACAAATTAGATCGCACCCCGGAATTGCTCGTGGGCCAAGCGTTAGAGGAACGATTGCCTTTAAAGATGTGCTTCAAGGGTTTAAAGAAATACAGGGCGGCCTGACAGGAGTCAGCATCGAAAAAGCCGCTCTGGTTACTCTACCGCACAGGGTAGGACTCAATCAAGGTTATACTGGTTTCCCTAAAGACATTGTCATTGGTATTGTAAAGGAAGTTCTATACGGCATTCGGTTCTCCAAGGAACAGGCCTTTGCGACCTTGGGCGATGAAGAAGACTGCCCGCCTACCGAGGATGTTATTTCGCCCCTCCAAAACGTTCCTTTCTCAGAGATGTCCAATATGCAGAGGAGGCAGTCAATGGAAAAAAGTGGGGTGGATGTCATTTCTGATGAGGATGAGCGCTGGGAACCCTTAGAATCCTCCACACAGACAGGCCTATCGCATGAGAGGAATAAAAAACGGTTCTCCCTTACGGCCGAAAACATTGGTCGCATGTGTGAGGAACTTGAGCAAAAACGAATAAGTGGCGAATGGACCGAAGGCAAGTATGAACAAGAGAAGAATAAGTTTGAGGAAATGCTAAGTGCCGCATCCCTTCTACAATCCGGGGTTCTTGACCAGGAGATGTCGGAGACCGTGATGGAATTTATGGACGCGAAGGACAAGAAATGGTCGCAAGACATAACATTCCGGGATATGTATATCTATTACAGTATCAAGGGAAATGAAAAGAACTTAATGCCTCCAAAACGAGGCTACTACGGGCTGAGAGTTCTTGTTGATGAAATGGAGAGGCGGGGAATAATCGAATGCGCAACAATAGATAAAGGTCATGCTCTGACCTCTTACGCCCTTGATATATTGCTTGAGCATGTCATACCCGGAGTCCCGAAAGGCAGGAAACTTAATAGCATCATCGGTTACGGCATGAAACATCAAGACCAGCATGAGCATGGTGTACAAAGATATGCCAGCAGCGACGTTTTTCGAAACATATCAACTCGGCACACATTGAGGGAAATAATTAGGAAGCGAAAAAGCCCGGCCAATATCGATAAGAGCGATATCAGGGTATTCATCAAAAAGGGATGCAGGCGTCAATCCGATATCGTATTTTGTGTGGACACCAGTGGTTCCATGGGTTTCTACCGGAAATTAACCTATGCCAGACTCATCACCGCAGGCATGGCCAGAGCGGCACTGGGAAAGGGCGACAAGGTCGGGATCATCTCCTTCAAGGATCTCGGGAGTACCATTTTACCGTTAACTGACAAAAAAAAAGATGTTTTCAACTACATTGTTGGATTAAGTGCATGGGGAAGCACCAACATTGGGGACGGGATTAGTTGCTCCACTGAACTTTTACTCCGGGAATTCGGCCAAAATAAAAAATATATCGTGCTTATTACTGATGGCAGATCTTCTGCTGTTTCAGAAAAGGTCCTTGATCAGATGGATCAGTCCCGAGGAAAGGACCTAACCGAAGAAGCTGCAATCCTCGAAACACGTATAGCATCTTCCCGTGGTGTGATTACCTCTGTTGTCCATATTACGGATGGCGAAGAGTCTGATGTGGAATTTGTCAACAAGATTGCTGATATTGGAAAAGGACGCGTCCTAACTGTCAGCTCTCTTACGGATATCAAAGACTTCCTGCAATAAGACGGGATCATGCCGATCGATTTATCGATTAGTCGGCTTACAGGAGGAAACATGGAACTGTGTGAAGAAATACGTGGGTCCGTTTTGACAAAGATAAG
>JAFGIC010000084.1 GCA_016929815.1 Deltaproteobacteria bacterium | reverse complement strand
TTGCCGATCCGTAATAAAAAGACAGACTCTGATGAAAAGATGATGGCTGATACAGAAAAGAGCGACACATAACAACCGCATGAACCGGATCGGCAACAAAAGGCGTAGCCTCCCGGTTATGCAGGCGTTAGCCGGACGCTTCGGCCAGATATTGGAGAAAAAAGAAGATGAATATTCGTCTAGAGACAAAAAATGATTACGCAAGAGTCGAAGAGCTGACAAGAGAGGCATTTTGGAACTTATATACTCCAGGCTGTGATGAACATTATCTATGCCACATACTGCGAGGGCATAAAGACTTTATTAAAGAACTGGATTATGTAGTAGAACATAACGGAAATATTATCGCTTCGATTATGTATTCATATTCGTATCTATTTGGTGATGATCAAGAAAAAGTGCATACTGTCTCTTTCGGTCCTTTATGTGTTCATCCGGATCATCAGAGAAAAGGGATCGGTACGGCATTAATTGAAAAAACAAGGTCGATAGTTAAAAAAATGGGCATCCCAGCAATCATTATTTACGGTGATCCTCATAATTACTGTAAACATGGGTTTAAGAACGGCATAGACTACCAGGTAAGTAATATGGATGGCGAGTACCCGCTGGGATTACTGGTTCTCGAGCTTCAGCCCGGATTCTTCGGCAATAAAAAATGGAAGATAAAACAAAGTGATGTATTTAATTTAGATCATGAGAAAGCCTTGGAATTCGACAATAGATTTGAAGAAAAGGAAAAGAAATACAAATACAGTCAGGAATTATTCAAAATGAACATCAGAGCTTTCTTACGGTAGCTTCAGCTAACAATCCGGCAAATTCGCTGCCGGGGCCTGACGGGTCAGCTATTAAGTCACCCCCATGCAGGGCCTTACCCTTAGCATTGCAATGACCCTGGGACGTGTCCTCGGCAAAGAGCTTGCCGGGGCATAACAAAAGAAAGACACGCTGTCAGCTTTCAGCAAAACCTTTTTAATTCAATCTTTTAGCTGACTGCTGATCGCTGACCGCTGAAAGTCCCATCCGTAATTGCCCTGTTACGGATGGACTAATTAATATGCTTCCTTTGCACGGCATTCAACGGGCAGGCATCAATGCAATCCCGGTAACCCATGCACATGTCCTGAAAAACAATAGGTGGCTGAAATTTTCCGTCGATCTGTTTCATAACCTTATGCGTACAGGCGCTTGCAGATGCGCAGATCCCCTCGCCGGGGCTGCATTTTTTGGGATCGCATATATCATAGCTCACAAGGCGAATTCCTTTTTAGGTTGCATGAGAATTTATCCTTTGTTCCTCAAGCCACCTGAGGACCTCGTTGAATCTCTCTTTGAGCCTTGCCATGGCCATGCCCCTGTGGCTGACCCTGTTCTTCTCCTCCAGGTGTATCTGGGCAAAGGTCATGTTGAGGGGCGGGTATAAAAAGACCGGGTCATATCCGAACCCTTTGTCTCCTTTGGGTTCAAAGGTTATCTCTCCATCGCATCTTCCCGTAAAGGTCATTGAAGACCCGGTGGGCAGGGCAATGAGTATGGCGCATTCAAAATACGCTCCCCTGTCCGTCTTTCCTTCCATCTCCTTTAACAACTTGCTATACCTGTCTTCATCGCTCGCGTGATCCCCTGCATAACGCGCCGAGTGCACACCCGGCTCTCCTCCGAGCGCCCTGACCACTATCCCTGAATCATCGGCCAGCGCAGGAAGCCCGAGAGACCTTGCTGTTGAGAATGCCTTCTTATAGGCATTCTCCTCAAAGGTCATGCCGTCCTCTATTGCCTCAGGTACAGGCGGAAAATCATCCAGCCCCTTGATGGTTATATCAAACCCCGAGAGCTGCCTTCTCAGCTCCGTTATCTTTCCTTTGTTACGGGTAGCAAGTACCAGTATCCTATCTGACATTTCTTATCTTATGCTATTCTATCGTTTCAGACTGTGCGCCTTAATGGAGGCCATGATCTCTGCGTGTTTGCCATTCCCTTTCTCCCGGATCTGTTCAATGCATGCCTTGCGGTTGGAACGAAATACAAACGCGAAGATCTTTGAGATGAAATTGTTGAATTTTCTGCAATCGTTTACATCCTTAAAGTCCTTGCAGTCGGCGCATGACCTATATCCGTTTTCCATGCAGCATATACGGATCTTACACCATGTTGCCTTCGAATTCTCTTTACAGCCGCGGCATCGGTCATTCAAATAAGCCCTGCATGCCCCGCAGTAAAGCCCGCAAAAGGCCACCAACCCAGCATCGCTTACAACCTCTTTCATAATAGATCCCCAAATAGAAGATAATTAAAAAATATCTCAAACGATCAATCTGTTGTTTTTCAGCCTTTTAATCTCTTCAGCCATCTCCCTTGCCTTTGCCTCATAGCCCGGTTTCCCTATAAGGGCAAACATGGCCTTCTTGTATGCCTCAACGCCAGGCTGGATAAATGGATTATGGCCCATAAGGTATCCGCTTATGGCCGCCGACCGTTCCATCATATAGTAAAACTGCCCGAGATTATAGGCGCTTCTTCGGGGGATCTCTATGGTCATATTGGGCGCCCCTCCCTTGTAGTGGGCATAGGCAGGCCCCTCCACGACCTTTCTATTGACAAAATTCATGTCTATTCCCCTGTCGCTCAGGAAATTCAAGCCGTCAAGGTCCCCCTCCATGGCAGGTATCTCTATCCTGTTGTCGTGTTCATTAAGAAGCAGGAAGGTCTCCATGATATTCCTTTCCCCGTCCTGTATCATCTGCCCGTTGGAATGGAGTTTCTCCGAATACATGGTCGGCGAGACCCACATGCCCCTGCCCTTATGTCCCTCGCTTTCAGGAAAAAGCTGCTCCATCCACCTTGCCACAGAATAAAGCGCCCTGGAATTTACCGCAACAATCTCGATCTTTTTCCCCTTCATCCATGCCGCGTATCTGATTGCCGCGTGAAGGAGTGCCGGGTTGGCCGCAAGGTCATTAGACATGGTTATTTCCCTCATGCGCCTGAAGCCTGCCGTAAATTCGTCTATATCAATATTCGCCATTGCAAGCCCTACAAGACCCACATCACTGAGCACCGAATATCTTCCCCCGATATTATCGGGCACAATAAAGGACCTGTATCCCTTTTTATCCGTCAGCTTCCTCAGGGCGCCCCTTGTCTTATCGGTTGTGGCAAAAACAAACCTGGAGGCATCATCTCCCCAGTTTTCCTCCATCAGCTCAAGTATAATCCTGAAGGCGATTGCCGTCTCCGTGGTGGTCCCTGACTTGGATATCACGTTGATACCAACCCTCTTCCCCTCCAGCATGTCGAGGGTATCCCTGAAATAGTCCGGGTCCATGTTCTGCCCCAGGAAATATATCTCAGGCGCCCCTCCCCTCTTTTCTCGGCTCAGTTGATTGAACCAGCTGTGGGTCAATGCCTGAAAGGTAGCCTCGATACCGAGATATGACCCGCCTATCCCAATGGACACGAAGGCGTCTATTGACCTCGAAAGCTCCTCCGTGGCCTGCCTGATCTCTTCGAGATGTCCGGGCCCTATCTCTTCCGGCAGGTTCTGCCATCCTGTCATGGG
>JAFGIC010000010.1 GCA_016929815.1 Deltaproteobacteria bacterium | reverse complement strand
CATAAAATCTAACCTTGCCAGCCTACCGTAGGGAATAAGTTCATCTTTTTCCAGACCCAGTTTTTCCCGCCATTCTTCCGGGCTTGGCATGTTTTTTTCGGCAGCTTCGGAGATCTGCCAATCTTTCATTTTGACTGCATTATAAGCCATTGCGTTAGTCCTCCTTAATGATGAGTTTTAATATACTGCTAAGAAACAAAAGTTTGTTACATATTTCACATTTTGCGCGCCTCTCCCTATCAAAAAAATAATTGCGAGTCAAGTTTAATCGAGAAAATGTGTTTAATACGAAGGAGAATTGGCTTTTTTCATCTAAAAAGCGAAAAATTTCATTTACTCTTATCATTCATTAATGCCATGTTCTTTTAACAGGTCCAATACTTCATTAAAATCTATTCCAATACGCTTCACGGTCTCAATAGTGGGAATTCCATCCCTGGTCCATCCTCTGCGTTTGTAAACAGCATCTTTAAGCTCTTCATAAGCGTCCTCCCGGAACTTTCTGAGCAATAAGACCTTGTCTTCGGTTTTACGACCTTCGATTTCCACACCATGCTTTTCAACAAGCTGTCTGTCATACCTTTCCTGCCTGGATTCGTACTCATCCACTGTAACAGGACCCATCGCTCGGTAGGGGATATTATCACATTCCCGTCTGCCAAAACCCATTCTCAGGCTAAAAATCCGCTGGAAATTATAGACAGCCTCACTCATTCTAATGATTTCATCAGGGTTTGTATCCCTCCCTGTAACCGACTTGAAATACCTGGAATACCATTCAACATGCTTCTTTACTTTAGCGGGTTCATCTGAATTTTTATTGTCCTCGGGAACAATATCATTCCAAGGGAGTTTACACAGGCCGCACAGCCCGAACCAGGTCCTGAACATAGGAAACCAGTGAAGGGCCTCCGCCTTCTGATCAAAGCTGGGGATGAAGTTGTGCACCATATCCAAAAATATAAGCCACGCTTCATCGTGTTGAGGACCCTTAAGAGCCAAGCCATATCCGCCCTGCTGCGCGAGTGACTCTTTTGTCATATATTCTGAAAACTCAAGTCCCTTTGATTCCATTCCTATATCTTTCATCACTCCCATATCAGCCCCAAAATCACGGGAAAAGATCTCCTTCATGTTTCTGACACCTTTACCCACGATAACGCCAAATCCGCTTCCGGTTGCCATTTGATGAATTATTTCCAGCGCAACGGTTTTATTCCCAAAAGAAAGATCCATACCGCCTGTATTATCTGAATTGATAAGTCCCATCTCAAAGCATTCCATGGCAAAAGCTATACCGGTTCCTACTGATATCGTGTCAAGTCCATATATATCGCAGTAGTAATTTATCTCATTTACCGTATTCGGGTCAAAAATCCCAATATTTGAACCGCACCCTGCAATCGTCTCGTATTCAGGCCCGTCGACAAAAACCTTTTCACCTTTATATGGACCGGTTTTGGGGATAAAATCCTTTATCCCATGAGAACATGCCACGGCGCAACCCATCCAGCAACCGTCAAAACCCTTGTCAAATAATCCCCTGTAAACTTCCTGTCCCATATTTATCGCTTCAGGATGGCGACCGTATCTGAAATTATTGACAGGTAGGAGATCATAATCATTCATTATTGTAACGAGATGGGTTGTTCCGATCCTCGCCATATCATTCTGCTTTGGATCAAGAGCAATAATCTCCTGGGAATGAAGCTTTCCAACCTCCTTCAAAGCATCAGGGTCCGCGGGATTATTTGTCATGAAGGTAACTTTTTCCCAACGTGCTACAATAGCCTTGACCAGTTTGTCCGCGAAAACACTACCGATACCTCCCCTTCCGGCCTGTTTGATCCTTGCTCTTTTTCGCTTTGAATCATACCAGGAAAAATTCAAACAACCGATTAGAGTATTTTTCGCGCCAGGCCCTGTGGAAACCACTGAAATACTCCTCGGATCTCCATCACCGAAATACTCCGTTAATACCCCAGTGATCTCATTGGCAGTGTCCGGGAGATTATCCGATTCCAAAATCTGGATCTTTTGACTTACACCGTCAATAAAGATAACCGTATCCTTTATGGCCTTTCCCTGGATTTCAAGCGCATCAAAACCCGAAAATTTCAAATATGGACCAAAATATCCGCCCACATTGGAATCTATAACCGAGCCAGTTGTTGGAGATATGGCCGTGACGATACTCTTACCTGACCCTGGATATCCAAGTGTTCCGCCTAGCGGCCCTGAAGCGATACATATCTCATTCGCAGGATCATTCCATTTTGTACTTGAGTTTACAGCGTTCCATAACAACCAAAGGTCAAAACCCTTGCCGCCAATAAAGATTTCCTTCATCTTTTCATCAACCGGTTTTATCGAAATCTTGGAATTGGAAAGGTCTACATGTAGCGTCTGATTGGCATAACCCTTTTCAATTTCTGGTCTATCATACTTAAATGTCTCAATTAGCTTCATTTTTAAATCAGTCATCTTATCATCTCCTGTCATATCCGGTGGCGGTCCCGAAAAAAGTTCTTGATGCTATAATATTGCGGCACTTTTTTCAACTCCCCATTTGATATGTTAAATTAGGAGCACTCGGATGAATAACTATGGTGAGGACAATGAACATCCCTTTTTCCTTGACTAATAAAATAGATATAGTATTTATGCCTTTAGCAAACCCAATAAGGAGAATATAGGCAATGTTAAGGGATAAACTGATCGGAATTATCGGCACAGGGAATATGGGTGAGGCTCTTATTAAGGGATTGATTCAGTCCAAATCATCCGTCCCGGGAAACATCTCCTGTTATGATGCTAAAAAAAACAAATTGGAATATATGAATAAAACCTATGGTATTAGGACGGCAAAAACTAATCGAGACCTCGTGAGTGAATCCGAGATTATCATCTATGCCGTTAAACCTCAGATCATGGCTCCTGTACTAAAAGAAACGGCTCCATTTCTGAATATGGACAAACTTATTATTTCTGTTGCCGCCGGTGTTCCCTTGGTTGCTATTGAACAAAGTCTCAAGAAGGACCTGAGGCTT
>JAFGIC010000083.1 GCA_016929815.1 Deltaproteobacteria bacterium | reverse complement strand
TGATTTTATCCGATCCACATCACCCATAATTTGCCTCTTTTAATGTTCATACAAAGGAATATAGCGCCTATTAATACAATAAGACAGACAGCATTATATAGAATTATATTGATTTAATCAAAGAATAAATGACTACACACATTCCCTGTCAAAATAAACGACATAAAACATCCTTTAACCGCTCCTTCATACAGATATTAATATATCGAATATTTTATAAATATGTTTTATAACCCGGCAAAAATGAAGCCGGATTCGCTCCTGTCGGGGGGGTATGCAGTCTCGCCCTATGAATTTGCGGGAGAAGTCGTTATGAGAGCCCTTATCTCTAAACAGCAACCAATGAATCGCTACATTGATCCTCCCTTTTCCGGCAAGAAAATTTCGAAAAAATATTACCGAAAATTTATCAAAACTCATTAATTTCCTGTTAGGGTTTTGCATTGGATAAAGCCGGCGCTGTGAGACATGGGAGCCCCCAGACTCACAATTAAACAATGGCCCCATGCAAAACCATAACCGGAAATTAATTTTCAATACCAATATTCAGATAATAAATTGCAGCCCTGAAAAGGATTCAACCCAATAAACCGGCCCTTGAGGACGCCCTGACCTCATCTGATAACCCCCGGTTGCCTAAAGGAACTGAATTGTCATCGGATCCGCGAATAAGCCTGGTTGTCATGTATAAGTTTGTGCACATATTAAAAATCAGATTTTTAAAGGTGCCTGAGAGACTTTTATACTCTTCCACAATGCCTTCTCTGTCAAGCTTGATAGCGTCAAAATCCTTTGATACCATAACCGAGGCGGATCCGGGCTCATGTCCGAAATCCATAAAAGGAATGCTCCCAAAGACATCATTCTTATCTAATGAAATCAGAGGATTGTTGCCTCTGTTTCTTTCACCTACAATATCAGCCTTTCCCTCCTTTATTATAAAAAGGTCCTCCTGCGACTGAAACTTGTTAAGATATTCCATGTTATCTCTGGGAAAGTCCTTTAGAGCGTTGTTTATGTATTTTTGTACAGCCACATCATTTATTATTCTTAATCTATGATCAAGGCTTAAGAGAATGCTTCTGAAATCCATTGATAATGATGCAAACTCATGGAAGAGCGGTTCCGCGTCCAGTAAACATAATCTTACATCCCCATCGGCTGTCACCGTTGCATTCCGCTCATATTCCCCGAATAATAGCGCCCTTATTGTCCCTATGAAACAGCCCTCGCCGAGCCTTGCCAGGACCAGGTTGCCCCCCGGGGTTTTCCTGCTTACCTTTACATTCCCTTCATATATTGTCCATATCCATTTGCCGTGTTTCCCCTCCTTTACTATCTTTGTCCTGTCCTTGTAATTTTCTTCTCTTATGACATAAAGATAATCTATCAGAGGCCCTTTTGTCACCGGCAGATTGAAATCTTCTTCCTTATCCTCATATTCTTCTGTTTCTTCCACCTTCAAAAAAGACGGCGGTCCCACCCTTGGGATTTCCCCGTCATCAAGCATCCTAAGTGCGTCAAGGACGATCTCCATCCTGTTCTTTTTAATTAAGCGATCCATATGGGGCAATTCCTCTTCATAAAATTCATACTCCCCTTCGGTCCATCCGAATAACATGTAAACAGCCTTTACGCCAGACAGATTCCCATAACTTGCGTTTATGGGATTTCCCTTGTCAAAATGTATCATCCCAACCTGCGGCGCGTAATGGCTCCTGAGCGTAAGGGTTCCGCTACAGGCGTTGCCGCCTATTATCTGGAAAATATCCGCGAGGCTTACGAAGGATAAAGACCCTGAAAGCACATAATTATCGGACATATTGTATAACCTCCCTGTTAAATTCTTTTACAGGCGAACAGATCAAGACAGAAACCAATAAATTTCTAAGAAACTGATTTCTTATCTCAACATCTATTTCTTCCATATCTTAAATCAGATCGGTTTCTTTCACTTTTTTTATAAATATCAACTGACAATCACAGGCAATCAAACAATTACTTTTTGCCTGATCTAATTTAAAGCAAAAACGATGCCAGATATACTTTTCTTAACGATATGCCATTATTTTTAATATTTACAATTAGTTATACTTTCGGACTTGCCCTGAAAGGGGGAATGACAGATGGCCTGATGTATTATTTATTATACTAAAATTGCGCCTTCATTATGATAGGGTATGAATTATTCTTGCACTAGTGTCCACCCGTAAACACCAATTTTCGGATTCACGCTGCCATCTATCAGTAAAATCTTTTAATTCAATGATTTAGCTGAATGCTGATCGCTGAACGCTGAAAGCTCCATCCATAAATGCCTTATTTATGGATGGACACTAATTATATTATCCTTTTCCATGTCCTTTCCTGGTCTGATTGCGGTCAATAACCTTTCCCAGCCACAACCATGTTATCCATCCCAGGATTATCATCGCCAGCGTAAATGCGCCGTATGTGATAGGCCAGGCAAAGCCCCTTGTCATTTCACTGTATTCCGACATCCCGCCTATGCTTGCAATAAGATTCAGGGGAAGAAAAACCACATTAATTACTGTGAGATTTTTCAACAATACATTCATGTTGTTGTTGACGATCGAACCGCGTGCGTCCATGAGGCCGGACAGAACGGTTGAATAGATGTTGGCCTGTTTGCTTGCCTGCTGGTTTTCTATTACCACATCATCCAGAAGGTTTACCTGGTCTGCAGTAAAATTCTGCTTATCATGGGCGCCTCGGAGCTTTGTCAACACGGTAAGATTGGACTCCAGGGCATTGTGATAATAAACAAGGCTTTCGCCAAGCGCGAACATCTGAAGGAGATATCTATTTTCCATGGATGAAACAAGCTTGGCCTGCAATTGTTGTGAGATCATTTTGATAGCCTTAAGATGATCAAGATAATGATGAACCGTCATCAAAAGGACCTGAAGAACACACTCCCAGACGGAATCAATCCTCTTGAAACCCCGTCCGGTCATGGGGAGTTCCCCTCGCGGCACAATAATGGCCGCTTTATTATGCATGATTGCAATGCCTATGGAAGACACCTCGAACTGAACGGCCTCGCCGACGGAGACATTTTCAGGTCTTTTCCATATAATAAATGTATGGCCCTGCTCGCTTTCCACACGCGGTACTTCATCAGGGTCAAAAACAGCGTCAAGATCTGTTCTGTCCAGATCAAACTGCCTCAGCAAATCTTCTTTCTCCGCATCTGTGGGTTTAAAGTACACAAACACAGAAGCGGTATCCATTCCACATTGCACAAGTTGCCTTGATTCAATTCGATAAAATGTCATCATGGATATGCCCCCTGTCTCCCATTTATTGTTTAAAAATTCATGCAGGCTACGTCGCGCCCCGGAACTCATGCCTTTAACGCTGCTCCGGAAGCAGCATATTTAATCTATGCTATACGTTCGCTGAATATGCTTGTCAATTGTATAAAATCATATGGGTATTTATTCTTCACTTTCAAATCTCGGGATTTAGTGTTAAAAGAATTGAGTCATTATAAAAAATAGGCCTCTGAGACTTTGGCTTTTTCGCCCCATTGGGCGTTCGGAGAAAATTATGAAATCTGTAGTTATACATGGTGCAACCGGTGATTCGCTTGTAATGATAGGTGAAAGTATCAACAACGTCGCCGAATATCTGTCCGGCCGGAAGGCGGTCATTGTCACCGATGTGAACGTGTACCGGTATTATCACGATATGTTCCCTTCTGATAAGGTTATTCAGATAGGGACAGGTGAAGCCGTCAAGACCCTCGACACTGTGCGGGATATCATAGAAAAACTTATTGAAATGGAGACTGACCGATCAGAGTTCATTATCGGGATCGGCGGAGGCATAGTCTGCGATGTGGCAGGCTTTACCGCCTCGATTTATGAAAGGGGATTAAGATTCGGTTTTGTCTCCACCACACTGCTCTCACAGGTTGACGCAAGCGTGGGAGGGAAAAACGGTGTAAATTTTGAGGGATATAAAAATATGGTTGGCGTCTTCAACCAGCCGGAATTTGTGATATGCGACCCTGATCTTCTAAAGACACTCCCTGAAAAGGAAATCCTGAACGGATGCGCTGAGATCGTCAAGCACGCCGCCATAGCGGATGAGGGACTTTTCTGTTATCTCGAGGAAAATTATCGCGGTATCCTGGAACTGGATAAGGATGTAATTGAAAAGGCGGTCCATGATTCAATAGTGATAAAATCACGTATAGTCAACAGGGACGAACGGGAGATGGGCGAGAGAAGAAAGCTCAATTTCGGTCATACCATAGGGCACGCCCTGGAAAAGGTCACGGGCATTACTCACGGTGAAGCTGTCAGTATAGGTATGACAGCCTCAGCCCTGATATCGGAAAAGATGGGGCTTCTTAAAAAAAAGGACCGGTCCAGGATCGAGGGTCTCCTTAGAAACCTCGGACTCCCCACATCAATTCAGGCTGACAGGGGGAAAATTATAGATGCCTTAGGAAAGGATAAAAAGCGTGAAAACCAGAACATACACTTTGTTATTTTAAAAGAGATAGGGGAAGCGATTATCAAAGATATTGACATCCGGGAAGTGCCGTCTCTAATCCCGGATTATACCGAATAATCGGCAGATTCAACTTTTAACTTACGTCTATAAAAATTATTTCAGTGCTTTGTATATTTTACCGTCAGGCAGCATATTGTCCGGATGATATTCGCCTCTTTCTTCCATCTGATAACGAATACAATTTTTATTGCCGACCAGACAGTATTCTTCTATCCAGTATCTCTCAAGTTCCCCCCTGTCTGTGTATGCCTTAACAGGACAGCAGTAGTACCATTTGCACGGTTTGATTCTATTGTTGGAGATCAGGGCATCCCAGCCTCCGGTTCTATAATCGTTAAAATCGGCCTTACCGTGCATATAATCTTCATGCCAGCCTTCATCCACAGGGAGCCATTTGTATAATTCCCCTCTCCATGCCTCAAGAAAAACAGCCTCCCTTTTCATGAAATCCGCCGCGCAACACACCCTGTTTTCGGAAGAGTGTTTCAGCCCTGCCAGCCAGTCTATCCCCTCCTTGGACCTCAGGAGATGATGGTCAATAATTAATGTATCTACGTTTCTGGAAAGCCTTTTTGCGTTTCGAAGGGCCTTTTCTCTCAGATCGTTGAACAATGGGCTTGAGTAATGATACAGTGGAGGTCCTGAGACTAGAACAACATCAGGTTTCCAATCCAGGATTATTTCCAGCGTCTTATCCTCCAGGAGCTGTACATCCGACGCATGGACAAAGGTCTCACCTTCCACTTGAATCCTGCTCATCATCAACATGTTCTCTTCCCCTCCTCTTTGTCCGTGGGGGACAGGACACGAGAATTCCAGACAGCCATCTTTCATCCCATCAGCATTTTCCAGGTCTTTCTTTACTACTGCCTCCAGATCCCTTCTTCTTTTTTGCTGGGTCGGCGTGGAATTTTCCGTCCCCCTGGCCCAGATCCTGCATCCTGACAGAATGTCTTTCACCTTGTCTAATCCTAACTGATAGGGATTTGGCTCATGCAGTGGACAGTGGTCTCCGTCAAAATGACTTATAACTACATCATCCGTGTCTTTTAACTCCCTGATGATCTTTTCTCTGATGCCTGCCCCTACCGCAACCTGAAAAGGATGGGGCAGGAAACCGTGACGTAACCAGCCCAGTGCTATACCCGGATCAATGAATATCTTTCTGTTCTTAAGCTCAACCGAACAGGAGAGACCGCGGACCCCCAGAGATTCAGCTCCCAGGATTTTAATGATCATATATCGTCTCCCCGATGCATGAGTTTAGATCTCAATCACTTTCCCCGCACCCCCTTCAATATATTTCCCCGGATAAAGGGACTTTATTTCCTGTTTGTATTGAGTGCAGTGTGTCGCACAGATCAGCTCCAGGCCCTTCAGGGTTTCAGGCCTGTTCCCATGCAGGCCTCCTATTATCCCGTAAACCTTGCCGAATTGTGAAGCCGCACCTATGATATGCTCCATCCTTGGGTGTGAGCATCCTGCTATGATCACGATGCCTTTCTGTGTTTCAACGCACAGCGACTGTTCTATCCCCTCTAACTCACCCGTGGAATAGATACCATCATGAAGGATTGCAGGTTTGTCGATTTCAATAACCTCTTCAGCATTTTTAACTCCCCTGAAGCTTCGGGGAACCCATACCCTTACTTTGCTGTTTTGATCAAGGAACGCGGACAGGCCTCCGGTGTGGTCAAAATGATAATGAGAAATAAATATCTCATTGATATCTTCTGGGAGAATTTCCAGTTTTTCCATGTTTGAAAAAAGAATAGTGCCGCTCGCGCCGGTATCAAAAAGGATACTTCTCTCCCCTGTTTCCACAAGCGCGGAAAACCCCCAGTCAGGCTGAAGATCCTTTCTATAAACGGTATTGTCGTAAATTATGGTGACTCTCATAGAATGCCTCCTGAGATTGATTTTAAATATGGTTGATGATATTTATTATAGTTATTCTTTCGAATTGATACAAGAAATCTAATTTTTTATTAAAGATATCGGCTATTTTGCCGTTAGTCATAACAAGCAACAATTTCCAAAGTAGAAATATAGCGCAAAATAGGAAAAATATGGGCAAAAAAAATACAGGAGAGAGGAGACAAGGTCAACGGTCCAAGATCCAGATCTGGGCTGAAGAGAAACGCGAAAATTCCGTGTATTATCATCTGCTGACAAATTTAAGCAAAACCGGCCTTTTTATTGAAAAAAAATTGCCGTTCCCTGTGGGATCTACTGTAAAATTGGAGTTGAAGCTCCCGGAGTCCGATGAGAAGATAATCGTTAAAGGAAATATCATCGGCAATTATCAGGATCCTTCCTTAAAGAATATGGGCGCGGGTCTCAAATTTGTGGATATGGATCAAGAGGTTATTGAAAAGATAGACAGATTTCTTAATAAATATGAACTGTAAACAGAACTCTTTATATGGAAAAATTTCAACCAGCTCAGTTCGGCAAATATCTTCTCCTCGATAAAATCGCCGTCGGAGGGATGGCAGAGCTTTACAGGGCCAAGATTATCGGAGTGGAGGGCTTTGAAAAGCTTATTGCCGTCAAGATGATCCTTCCCCATCTCTCTCTTGAAGAAGACCTGGTCAGTTCTTTTATCTGTGAAGCAAAACTTGCCGCCTTTCTGCAGCACCAGAACATAGTTCAGATATATGATTTCGGGAGAATGGAAAACAGGTATTTTATCGCCATGGAATACCTGTTCGGAAAAGACCTTAAGGCCGTCATCAGAAAATCAAAAGAGAGAAAACAACCCATAAGCCTTGAGAACTCTCTTTATATGATCTCGCAGGTCTGTAAAGGCCTTGATTATGCCCATCACCTGCGGGATTTTAACGGCACTCCCCTTTCCATCATACACAGGGATATAGGTCCCCAGAACATCTTCATCACCTATGACGGTGAAGTTAAGATCATCGATTTCGGCATAGCAAAGGCCGCCATACAGGACAGGACAACCCAGGCCGGATCAATAAAGGGTAAGGTTGCATATATGTCGCCGGAACAGGCGGAAGGCAAGGCCGTGGACCATCGGTCGGACATATTCGCCATCGGTATAATGTTGTATGAACTTGTCCTTGAGAGGCGCATGTTCAGCGGCGATATATACGAGGTGTTCAAAAAGGTCAGGGAATCGGATTTTGCCGCACCGGAAAGCTTGAACAAGGACCTGCCGCCAAGACTCTATGAGATACTCCACAAGGCGCTGGCAAGAAATCCTGAAATGCGCTACCAGTCAAGCGGGGAAATGCTCATTGACATTGATGCATTCATGGCTGAACGAGCGTACCGGCCTAATGAACGGAGCCTTTCAACCTTTATAAGAGGTCTTTTCCAGTCTGAGGCCGACTCGGAAATGACCGCAATGCATGAGGCGGCCAAATTAAAAATTGTTTCGGAGTCCGCCCGCGCGACCGTGCCGGTCACGATTATGAGTCCCCAAAAGACCCTGGCGCTACCGAGAAAGGAACTGGAGAACGCGGATAAAAAGCCCGCCCGGTTTATTGTACCTGTTGCGGCAGTTGCCTTTGTCATCTTTGTTTTTGGGCTGGGGTTCTATTTTCTCAAGGGTTCCGTCCCCCGGATTGACGGCATAATCTCGCGGCTTCATGAAAGTGATGTCATGCAGGAGAAATCAACCGACACTGACGTTATTGATTCGGCCGATCCGTATTTGACATCTATCCTTGAGGCCGAGACCCTCCTTCAGA
>JAFGIC010000003.1 GCA_016929815.1 Deltaproteobacteria bacterium | reverse complement strand
TGTCTATTCCTTTATAATCCATTTTTTTCAAAGGATTTTCCCTTGAGATGCGTCTAATGAATTAAAGGTAGATTCTTATGATCAATGACTCTGACATGGAACTGGTCGAACTGGCAATAGGCGGGGATGAGCGATCCTTTGAAAATCTCATACAAAGACACTATCTGCCTGTCTATCAGCTCTCATATAAATGGTGCCGCGTCAAAGAGGACGCGGAGGAAATCACGCAGGAAGTCTTTATCAAGCTGGGCCGCAAGCTGAACACATTTAACCGCAAATCATCCTTCAGGACATGGCTTTACCGGATCGTAATCAACACCACAAGAGACTACGCCAGGAAAAACTCCATAAGCAGGACATATGAATCCGCCTTTGCAGAGGAACAATCCAGGGAACAGGTAGATGAAACGCCCTCCAATCCGGTGAGCGTTCAGGAGGTCTATGACGCCCTGGACATGCTGCCCGCGAAACAGAAGGCTGCCCTTTTACTGGTTGCTACGGAAGGCATGAACCATAAGGAGGCGTCAAAGGTCCTCAACTGCTCGGAAACGACCGTATCCTGGAGGATACACCGGGCCAGAAGGACCTTGAGAAACATCTTTACCGCAAGGTGTAACAATGGAAAATGAGGAAATAAAAAAGGTATTAACCAGGCTGCCTATACCGGAACCTTCCGATGAGGCCAGAAACAGGGCCATACAATCGTCAATGGCCGAATTCCGCATGGCCGCGGAAAAAAATAAAACCCAGGTCAAAGGATTCGCGTGGCTTGATCGTCTAATAAGTAAAAAACCCAAAGGAGGATTTTTTATGAACAGGACGATCGCAATCTCAACAGCAGGACTTGCAGTAAGTATAATTGTCTTTGCAGTGGTCTTCTCACCCACCATGATATCCAGGATCAGGCAGGATTTCGCGCCTGACACTAGGCATAGGACTCATGTACAAAGTCATAGTGCCGATTCCGAAGGACAGATCAAACCGGCCGCAGAAACTCAGATTAATCAGGTTCAGACACCGACTATAGTAAATCAGATACCCGGACTCAATGTCTCTGATAATACAACAGCGAATGACATATATTCGCAAAAGGGACCTGCTTCCTCAGAACCGACTGTTGCCGAGAATATTGACGGGGCATACAATAATTCGAACAACACCGGACAGGCACTGTATGATATAGAGCGAGTGGAGGAATCTTACCGCCCTCAGCAAACCGAGAGTGACAATAAAGAATTTGCCCTGGAAGAAATCACCACCACGGCACAGAAGCGTGAAGAGAATCAGCAGAAGGTCCCTATCGCCATGGAGGTCATATCAGGTGAAGAACTGTCCAAGTCAGGTGTAAAGGTGGACTATAGCGCTGCGGCCGGTCTAAAAGCTGAAGCGGCGGCGGCAGCTAAGGCAAAGGTCTTATCAAATGCAGCTACAGCAATAACTGATACCCTCTCCGGAAGCATGAAAGTAGGTTTAAATCAACCTGCTCCGGCAAATGAATTCACACTGAATGAGATTACTGTAACGAAGGTGAATAACGCTGACCGTTCAATGATAAATCACGAATATGTCGGTAGGGACAAATTTGAGGATATCAAGACAAACACCGTAAAGCGCGTCACAGAAGAGCCTGTATCAACATTTTCCATAGATATTGACACCGCCTCCTATGCCTTTGTCAGGAGGGCCTTGAACAGCGGTTATCTGCCCCAGGCTGACTCAGTCCGCATCGAGGAGCTGATTAATTACTTTGATTATGATTATCCGTTCCCAGGGGATAAATCAGTACCCTTTAAGCCGACCATTGCCATATTCCAGACTCCCTGGAACGCCAATACAAGGCTCCTTCATATAGGCATCAAGGGTTATGATATTGTACCGGAAAAGAAACCGAAGGCCAACCTTACATTCCTGATAGATGTCTCCGGCTCCATGCAGAGTGATGACAAGCTGCCACTCTTGAAAAACTCACTCAGGATGCTCGTTGACACACTGGATAAAGATGACACGGTTGGCATAGCGGTCTATGCAGGGGCGGCGGGAACCGTGCTTGAACGGACAAATGCCTCTGAAAAGTCAAAGATACTTGCAGCCATTGACAAGCTCCAGGCAGGGGGCTCAACCGCCGGAGGAGAGGGCATCAAACTGGCCTATTCTATGGCAGAGGCAGGCATGGACCCCAAGGCAATCAACCGGGTCATACTTGCCACGGATGGGGACTTCAATGTGGGCATAACCGACAAGGACGTGCTACAGGACTTTGTTGAGCGAAAGCGCAAAACCGGTATTTATCTCTCGGTGCTGGGCTTCGGCCAGGGGAACTATAACGACGAGCTCATGCAGAGGCTTGCCCAGAACGGGAACGGCAACGCGGCCTATATCGATAATCTTAACGAGGCGAGAAAAGTCCTTGTGGATGAGGCCACTGGCACGCTCTTCGCTATAGCAAAGGACGTAAAGATCCAGGTTGAATTCAATCCCGATATGGTAAGCGAATACAGGCTCATAGGCTATGAGACACGACAGCTGAACCGCGAGGACTTCAAGAACGATAAAGTAGATGCCGGTGACATAGGCTCGGGCCACAGCGTAACCGCCATATACGAGATTACGCCGAAGGGAAGCGACGCACAGCTGATTGATGACCTCAGATACGGCTCAAGCAAGGATTCTGAAAACGTTAAAACCAATGGAAAAAGCTCAGAGTATGCCTTCCTTAAGATAAGGTACAAGCTGCCTGACGAAGATACAAGCCGCGAGATATCAACACCTATAGACAAGGCTAACGAATATAAAAATATATCCGAGGCCCCGGCAGATTCCCGCTTTGCCGCGGCAGTGGCAGCCTTCGGACAGCTCCTGAGGGGTGAGTCATATATCAACCAGTTCACCTATGACGATGTGATAGCCCTTGCAAGTGATGCTAAAAAAATTGACACCTTCGGATACCGCACCGAGTTCATAAACCTTGTAAGGCTTGCCAAGACAGCCTCGGCAATAGGGGACAGGTGAAAAAGATTTATAATATTTCCCTCTGGCCCTCCCCACTGCAAAGGGGGACAGCTTCCTCCTGCACCCCCTCCAGAGGTGGACAAGAGGATGCATCATCCGGAGGAGTAGAATGAAGACTTCTGCGTTCCCTCCGGATGAATAGAATAATTCAAACTTCTCCTGAGGAGTTGGAGGTAACAGCATGAATACAAGAAATATATTTATGATTGCCGCCATATCCGTTTCTCTTGGGGCGTTGAATGCTGACGCCGCTTCAATGAAGCCGCCTTCTGAAATGCCGGAATTTGACATCCCAGAGATTGAGATTGATACACCAAGGCCTAAAACCGAAGGACTTCCCTATCCAGGCATCTACAGATCAAAACCATACCTGTCGATTGTAATAGTCCCCGAATCTGTCGATCCTGCCTTCGAATACAAGCTAGGCGTCGATACACACATGGACGATAATGTCATCAGCCCTGATACTCACCTGGAGCCATATCAGCCAAACAGGTGATAATAAATGATGCATATACACGGTATTAATTGGGGATAAAGTGAACAGAAAACTAAGATAAATATCTATTACTGAGAAACCTGCTCTTTTATAATCTATTTAAGCGCTACCGGCACCCCTGTCATTTTTTCCAGCTCTGAGAAATGCTTGTGCTTCAGGTCAAGGCCCAGGGAATTAAAACTCTCCAATGGCAGGATTATCTGAGCGGGTTTCTCATTGGATTCCTTCCTGTTGTCATAGGTCTCATAATAGTCATCAACCGTCAGAAGGCCGGCGGCCCTTATGGTCCCTCCGAAGGTCCTGTTCTTTACCATTACCGCCTCCGCCCTTTCTTTATCAATGCCTATCAGCTCAAGGACCTTTAAAACTACCTTGTGTCCGAATTCCGATGTCAGGAGCAATGATTTCCCCTGACATTCGTTTAGTGTCTGCATCAGGTTTTCCGCCCTTACCGGATCAAAGTCATATTCCATTGTAATGCCGGAATCGCCCTCGGACTCATTGATCCAGCTCACGCCCTTGCTTATGCCGTCCTTTTTCACCTCCAAGGCAATATCACCCTTTGGCATGAGCATGTTCCATGCCTCAACGCGGCAGCGGGGCGTTTGTCCATTGACTGTGACGATAACATCGCCCCGGCGTATCCCCGCCTTCCAGGCCGGATAGTCCTTGAGCACGCCGCTTACAATGGGCGTAAGATCGCTCACATAGGAGGGCTCAATCAGGACGGGGCAGGGAAGCTCCGTTGAAAGGGTATTAATAAATTCCCTTAGCTGGCCATATATCTTGTCCTCGTCCGGAAAGATGTCGGCCTTTGCCCTTGACGAAAAGGACGGCATAAATATCCTGATTGCCGTGGTCCTGTTTCCTGCCAGGAACTCGACCGTGTTGCGGATATCATCCCACCCCGTTATATTCGGCATAGCCACCATGCTGCTTGCAAATGGGATCTTTGAATCGGCGAGAAGCCTTATCCCATCAAGGGTCTGTTCGGATCTCTTTTTTGTATCTCCCATAAGGAGCTTCCTGCCGCTGACGGACGCACTGTTAAGGGAGACATTAAGGGTGATATACCCCGCGTTCTCAAGAAAATCGATCATCTCCTTTGTCAGGTATCTGCCGTTTGTGGTGATCTCGACATGTGTATCCGGATAAAGGCGTCTTGTAAGTGAAATAATTTCTTTGAACTGGGGGTGCGTGAAGGGCTCACCCTCTATTATCGGGGTAGCCGACTCCCCGATGGTTATGACATTGCGGGGGTTTAAAAAGGCCAGGGTCCGCATTATATCTTCCATTGGTCTCACACCAACAAAAAGGACATCTATATCAGGAGGATTGTTCTTGTGGCTGCAGAATATACAGCGGGAATCACATCTTGATGTTATGGGAAGGATATTTGCTTCAATCGCTGAGTTAAGTATAAGCCGATCTATTTCATCAGTATTGGCTTTTCGCATTTTACTGTATCCGGATAAAATTTTAATTTCCCTGAAATTGCATCCGGGGCCCAATCGCCCCGGATGCAGTTTGGTGTTAAATGGTGTTCATCCGAAAACACCAATTTTCGGATTCACGCTGTCAGCCGTCAGCTCTCAGCAAAATCTTTTTAATTCAGTGACTTAGCTAAATGCTAATAGCTGAACGCTGAAAGCTCCATCCATAAATGACTTTTTTATGGATGGACATTGATTAATATGTCCCGTATTTATAGGTCCTTGTCGGAACGTCATTGAGTTCCTTCTTGTCTATGAATGCGACCATTCTCACTATAGACCCGTCGCCAAGATGCCACCTGGAGGGGAAGACGCTTATTACGCAGCGTTTTCCAAGTACCTTGTCAACG
>JAFGIC010000082.1 GCA_016929815.1 Deltaproteobacteria bacterium | reverse complement strand
TGAGATCCCTTGAAAAGAGGGGCAATGATCTGCTCCTTCTTCCGGCATCCACGGATTCCGAGACTATCGATATGATTGCCCCTGATGGGCTCTTTCTGAGCAACGGGCCGGGAGACCCAGCTGCCGTCCCTTATGCGGTGGATACTATAAGGAAACAGATCGGGAAACGGCCCATATTCGGGATATGCCTGGGCCATCAGCTCATCGGACTGGCGCTTGGCGGAAGCACCTTTAAGCTCAAGTTCGGACACAGGGGCGGGAATCAGCCTGTAAAGGACCTCTCAACCGGAAAGGTGGAGATCACATCACAGAATCACGGCTTCTGCGTTGACATGGAATCTATCTCCGACCCTGATATTGAACTGAGCCATATCAATCTCAATGACAGGACAGTGGAGGGGATCAGACACAAAAGGCTGCCGTTATTTTCAGTCCAGTATCATCCTGAGGCGTCTCCGGGTCCACATGACGCCTCATGCCTGTTTGACAGGTTCACAGAGATGGTGGACAGGTATTCGAAATAGACAACTGGTAAAGGGGTAGCTTAAAACAAGCCGGGGAAATATATAATGCCTAAGCGCACAGACATTAAAAAGATACTTATCATCGGGTCAGGCCCCATAGTCATAGGTCAGGCATGTGAATTCGACTATTCAGGCACACAGGCATGCAAGGCCCTGAAGGAAGAAGGATATGAGGTGGTGCTTGTCAACAGCAATCCTGCTACTATCATGACCGATCCTGAGACGGCGCACCGCACCTATATAGAGCCAATCACCCCGGAGATAGTGGCAAAGATCATCGAGAGGGAGAGACCGCAGGCCTTGCTCCCTACACTCGGAGGCCAGACAGGACTAAATACGGCGGTAAAGGTCGCGGAGACCGGGATATTTGAGAGACTCGGCGTTGAGATGATAGGCGCATCAATACCTGTCATAAAAAAGGCCGAGGACAGGGAGCAGTTCAGGGAGGCCATGAAAAAGATCAACCTGAGGGTCCCGGAAAGCGGGATCGTCAGAAACATGAAGGAGGCTGAGGAGACAGCGGATAAGATAGGATACCCGCTTATTATCAGGGCCAGCTTTACGCTTGGAGGGATAGGCAGCGGGGTTGCATACAACAGGGAAGAGATGCTTGAACTGGCAAAGGCGGGCCTGGACGCCAGCATGATTTCGGAGATCATAATGGAGGAGTCCCTTATAGGCTGGAAGGAATACGAACTGGAGGTCATGAGGGATTTCAGGGACAATGTGGTGATTATATGCTCCATTGAGAATTTTGATCCCATGGGAGTCCATACAGGCGACAGCATAACCGTTGCGCCTGCCCAGACCCTCACGGACCGGGAATATCAGGCCATGAGGGATGCTGCAATCGATATTATCAGGGAGATAGGCGTTGAAACAGGGGGATCAAATATTCAGTTTGCCGTGCATCCTGAAAATGGTGAAATGGTTGTGATCGAAATGAATCCCAGGGTTTCGAGAAGTTCCGCACTTGCATCCAAGGCGACCGGTTTCCCTATAGCCAAGATAGCCGCTAAACTGGCAGTCGGATACACGCTTGATGAGATATTCAACGACATTACCAAAGAGACGCTCGCATCCTTTGAGCCGACCATAGATTATTGTGTCGTAAAGATACCCAGGTGGACCTTTGAAAAATTCCCAGGCGCCAGGGACAGGCTGACCACCTCCATGAAATCCGTCGGTGAGACCATGTCCATAGGAAGGACATTCAAGGAATCGCTTCAAAAGGCATTGCGTTCCCTTGAGATAGGGAGATACGGTCTGGGGTCCGATACGGTGAATCCTGTAGAGGAAAACTGCGGTATGCACGAGATAGAGGAGGGGCTCATTAACCCCAGCTCAAAAAGGATTTTTTATGTGCGCAGGGCATTCAAACTGGGATTCTCCATTGAACGCATACATGAGCTTTCTATGATTGATCCATGGTTCCTTTTCAACATAAAACAGATACATGATATGGAGGAGGAGCTCAAAAGGCTTTCAGCAGACGCCAAGGGACCTGAAACATGGGATAATGATTTTTTCAAACAGGTAAAGCAATATGGATTCTCGGACATCCAGCTTGCGAACATCTTTGGAGTGAAAGAACAGGACATAAGGGGCATTCGGAAGAAAAGGGATATAACTCCTGTTTATAAGCTGGTAGATACGTGCGCCGCGGAGTTTGAGGCATATACACCCTATTACTATTCAACCTATGAACAGGAAAACGAGATAAGAACAACTGCAAAAAAGAAGGTGATCATACTGGGCGGAGGGCCCAACAGAATAGGGCAGGGCATCGAATTCGACTACTGCTGTGTTCACGCCTCCTTTGCACTCAGGGAGATGGGCATAGAGAGCATCATGGTAAACAGCAACCCCGAGACCGTGAGCACAGACTACGACATATCCGATAAGCTGTATTTTGAACCCCTGACCAGGGAGGATGTCCTCAACATCATTGACCAGGAAAGACCCGAAGGAGTCATTGTACAGTTTGGAGGCCAGACGCCCCTTAACCTATCCGTGCCCCTTGAAGAGGCCGGTGTAAAAATACTGGGCACAAGCCCTGACAGCATCGACTGCGCAGAGGACAGGGAGCGATTCCAGAAGCTTATCATAAAATTGAATATAAAACAGCCTGCCAACGGCACAGCTATGGACAAAGATGAAGCGGTTGCGGTTGCCGAGGAGATCGGATATCCCGTGGTTGTCAGGCCCTCATTTGTCCTTGGCGGAAGGGCAATGCAGATAGTGTATGACAAGAATGACCTGAAACGCTACATGGAACAGGCGGTTCAGGTATCGCCCGGCAAGCCTATTCTGATTGACCGGTTCCTGGAGGACGCCACTGAGATAGACGTAGATGCCATATCGGACGGCGATATGACGGTCATTGGCGGGATTATGGAGCATATAGAGGAGGCAGGGATACATTCCGGAGACAGCGCCTGCGTGCTACCGCCCATATCCCTCAGCCGCGATATCGTAGATGAGCTTGTGCGGAATACAAAGGCATTGGCAAAAGAATTGAATGTAATAGGCCTGATGAATATACAGTATGCCATACAGAAGGGCGTCATCTATATACTTGAGGTCAATCCCAGGGCATCAAGGACCGTCCCGTTCGTCAGCAAGGCAACGGGCGTTCCGCTTGCGCGGCTTGCCGCCAAGGTCATAATGGGCATGAAGCTTAAGGACCTTGGTTATACACAGGAGGTTATACCGGCACATCTTTCCTGCAAGGAATCGGTCTTCCCCTTTTCCCGTTTTCCCGGAGTTGATACCATACTCGGGCCGGAGATGAAGTCCACTGGAGAGGTTATGGGCATCGGAGGGACCTTCGGAATTGCCTTTGCAAAATCCCAGATGGCGTCAGGTCAGGCGCTTCCCCTTAAAGGGAACGTTTTTATAAGCGTCAAGGATGAAGATAAAAAGGCCATTGTAAAAACAGCCAGGGCATTCAGCAGCCTTGGTTTCAGGATTGTTGCGACAAAAGGGACCTCAATGTTTCTTGACGGAGAGGGCATCAGCTCTGAAATCGTCAAGAAGGTAAGGGAAGGAAGGCCCAATATTGTTGATATGATTAAAAACCGGGAGATAGCCCTTGTCATAAATACAACGAACAATAAAAAGGCCATTTCCGAGTCCTTTCCAATAAGAAGGACCGCCCTGGTCTTCGGAATACCCTACACAACAACCATAGCGGGCGCCAGGGCAACTGCCATGGCAATAAAGGCATTGGCTGAAGGCAGGCTGGATGTGAAGACAATACAGGAGTATCATAAAAACGAGGCGTAGGGCACAAGGCGCAAGGCGTAAGGCAATAAATTTCAAATTTGAGATTTGAAATGTATTGAATTTCCCTGCACCCCGCGCCTTGAGCCATACCATAAGTACTTGATGAGATGATTTAAAAGGGAAATAAAAAACATGGAAAACAGTATTATTCTTTCAAACGACGATCGTCCTAGGGATGAATGCGGGATATTCGCCGTCTATAATCATGAAGAGGCGGCAAAGCTTGCCTATTTCGGGCTCTACGCCCTGCAGCACAGGGGACAGGAAAGCGCGGGCATCTTTGTATCGGACAGGAAAAGGGTTGTCGGTCATAAGGCAATGGGGCTTGTGCCGGATATATTCAATGAGGAAGTTCTGGACAGCCTGAAGGGAGATATCGCACTGGGGCATGTCAGATATTCCACGACCGGATCATCTCTCCTTGTAAACGCACAGCCGTTCAAGGTTCAATACGCGGGCAAATGCCTTGCTGTTGCGCATAACGGCAACTTTGTAAACGCAAGGGCGTTGAGGACAGAACTGGAAAACGAAGGGTCCATATTTCAGACTACAATGGACACTGAAATAGTCATGCACCTTGTTGCAAAGGAGATTAAAAACGGGATTGAAAAGGCGATTATCAATGTCATGAACAAAATCAAAGGGGCCTACTCTATGGTCATTATGACTGAAGACGCTATGATCGCCGTGAGGGACCCGAACGGTTTCAGGCCTCTTTGCCTGGGACGCCTCCACTCCGGCTATATAATAGCATCCGAGACATGCGCTCTGGATCTTATAGAGGCCGAATATCTTAGAGATGTAGAGCCCGGAGAGGTCCTCATTATAAACCGTGACGGAATGAAGAGCATCAAATCAGAGATACAGGCAAGGAGGTCGCAATGTATATTTGAACTTATCTATTTCGCCAGGCCGGACAGCAATATATTCGGTCAGAATGTTTATCTCTTCAGAAAAAAACAGGGAGAACTCCTGGCAAAGGAGTTCTCAGTTGACGCGGACCTTGTCATGCCTTTTCCAGATTCCGGGAACTATGCGGCCATAGGTTTTGCACAGGCGTCATCTATGCCTCTTGAGATGGGTGTGATAAGGAACCACTATGTGGGCAGGACCTTTATTCAGCCGTCCCAGTCGATGCGGGATTTCGGCGTCAAGGTAAAGCTCAATCCCGTCAAGGAGTTGCTTAAGGGGAAAAGGGTATGCATCATCGAAGATTCGATAATCAGGGGCACTACCTCAAAGACCAGGATAAAGACACTGAGGGACACAGGCGCCAGGGAGGTTCATATGCTTGTATCCTGCCCGCCGCACAGGTTTCCATGCCATTACGGGATAGACTTTTCAAACAAGGGAGAGCTTATCGCGGCGCAGAAGAGCGTAGAGGAGATCCGTCAATACATAGGGCTTGACAGCCTAGGCTATCTCAGCATAGAAAACCTTGTACAGGCCACGTGCATCCCGAGAGAGGAACTCTGCCTGGCATGCTTTGACGGCAAATATCCGGTACCGCCTGACAGGGAAACAGGCAAATATTCCCTTGAATAAACTATTTTTTCTCCAGTATCTCTCTTAACCTTTTTGATAATTCCTTTATATGAAAAGGTTTCTGTATAAAACCGTCGCATCCACGTTTAAGTATCTCATCTGCCTCCCCGTCACGGCTGTACCCGCTTGTGAGGAGTACCTTGATCTCGGGATTTATCTCCTTAATCCTGTCAAAGACCTCTCCCCCGCCTGTGTCGGGCATTATCATATCCAGAAGGACCGCATCAATGCGCGCATGATGTTCCATGAATAATTTTATCGCCTCGCCTCCACCCGAGGCGGAGATAACCCTATACCCAAGCCTGGCAAGTATCTCCTCCCCCGTATCAAGAACCATTGTGTCATCATCAACAAGAAGGATGGTCTCTTCTCCCCGGTAAAATCTTCCGGTCACTTCTTCCTTCTGCTCCTGTTGCCTCTCAATGGCGGGAAGATATATACTGAATACGGTTCCGCGACCAGGTTCGGATTCAACCTCAATATAACCCTGATGCCCCTTGATAATCCCATAAACCGAGGCCAGTCCCAGCCCGCTGCCCTTGGCAAGTCCCTTTGTAGTAAAAAAAGGCTCAAAGATCCTTGAAATGACGTCAGCGCTCATTCCTGTTCCGGAATCCTTTACAGAAAGCATTACATATCTTCCGGGTGCAGGTTGATACCCTTTCCCCTTGATGTCGGTATGTGCAATGTTTTTTGTTTTAATGATAATATTCCCGCCATCAGGCATCGCATCAACGGCATTGCTGTAAAGGTCCATAAGCACATGCCCTATCTGTGTTTTATCGACCCTGACGGACAAAAGGTCCTCAGCCAGCTCAGTGCGAACGGATATATCCATCACGTGCTTAAAATAAAAATCAAGCGTCTCTGAAACAATCTGATTCAGATTCCCGTCCTTCAGATAATAGGCGCCCTCCCTTGCGTACCCGATCAACTGGTTTGTCAATCTTGCCCCGTTGTCGATCAGATCCTGTATTTTATTCAGCCTTGCGTAATCACGGTCTTCAGGTTTTTTATCAAACGTCATCAGGCTTACATTTCCCTGAATCCCCATGAGAATATTATTGAAGTTGTGCGCTATGCCCCCTGCAAGGGTGCCGATTGACTGCATCTTCTTAAGGAAATTCTGCTGATCTTCATGCTTTTTGGTTTCTTCATCCCGTCTCCTTCGCTCCGAGACGTCACGCGCGAGTGCGAGCATCAGTTTCTGCCCGCCAGATTCAAAAGGCCATAACCTGATTTCAACGGGGAATAGGGTTCCGTCTTTGCGTTTCTGCATTCCATCAAAGGTTACAGGGGCAGAATGCATTGATTCTTTAAGCTTCTCCTGATGTTCTGCAATACGTTCTTCTATATCTCTTATTGATAATTGTAAAAGCTCTTCACGCTTGTAGCCAAGAGTTTTGCATGCAATATGATTTGCATCAATAATATTTCCCTTTGCGTCATTGATAAAAAGCAGATCAGGTGTACGCTCCATTAGAAGGTGAAACCCGTCTTTGAATTTATGCAGTTCTAGCTTGTCTTTTTTAAGCTCGGATATCTCTTTCTGAAGCTCCCTGTTCCTTTTTATAAGGTCAGCAAGGGCTCCCCCATTTGCATCCTTCGTGTTTTTAGCCTTAATGACTTTTGAATTGACTTTGCTCATTTATGAAATGGTCCCGTTTAATCGAGAATGAATCATACCGTCAGAAGTTTGCTTATATATATAATATAATCGCTTGGAAAAAGCATAGCAAGCTACATTGTTAAGAAATTTCTCTTATGCATTATAAAGTATTTGCAAATCCTGCTGCATTTTTATATTTTTACAGTAGTAAACAGTATATGAGATATTATCCATGACAAAAAAAATTCCCTTACCCAGACCCGATGAAGTCGAATGCCTCTACGAGATTACAAAGGCGATTCACGGGACACTCGACCTCAGAAAAGCCCTTTACAAGGTGCTTGATCTGCTGTCCGAATATCTGGGGATGAACCGGGGATTCATCTCCCTTCTTAATATTGAGACATCCGAGATACATATAGAGGTAGCTCACGGCATATCATCCACCGCCAAAACCAAGGGCAGGTACAGACTGGGCGAGGGCGTTACAGGCCAGGTCATTAAGACCGGTCGTCCCATGGCAATTGCAGGTCTTGATCACGAGCCTCTTTTCCTTGATAAGACAGGGGCAAGGAGCAATATCGATAAATCAAAGATGGCATTTATATGTGTGCCTATTAAAGAAGGGGACAGGGTCATCGGTGCCCTCAGCGTTGACAGAGTGCTTGAAAAAGATTATCCGCCGCAGGAAGATGTGAGGCTGCTGTCTATTATCAGCACGTTGATTGCTCAACAGGTAGCGCTTCTGGAAAAGATCAGCCTGGAAAAGGAAGAGCTTAACAGAGAAAATATAAGATTAAAGAGGGAGTTGACCCAAAAGTACAGTTTTTCCAATATAATAGGGAACAGCCGAAAGATGCAGGAGGTATTTCACCTCATAAGCCAGGTTGCTAAAAGCAATGCCAATGTATTGCTTCTCGGTGAAAGCGGGACAGGGAAGGAACTTGTCGCCAATGCCATACATTATAACAGTCTTCGCGCAGGCAAGCCCTTTGTAAAGGTGAACTGCGCCGCGCTTCCCGGGAACCTTGTAGAGGCTGAACTCTTCGGGCATGAGAAGGGCGCGTTTACAGGGGCTTTGAAACAGAAGGAGGGCAAGTTTGAAGTAGCGAATAACGGCACTATTTTTCTGGATGAGATAGGATCGCTTTTACTGGAGAGCCAGGGTAAACTCTTGAGAGTGCTACAGGAGAAGGAACTTGAGCATGTGGGCGGAAACAGGGTCATCAAGGTCAATGTCAGGCTGATAGCCGCTACCAATCTTAATCTTGCCGATGCAGTGGAAAAGGGCGAGTTCCGGGAAGACCTTTTTTACCGCCTGAATGTCTACCCTATATACCTGCCTCCCTTAAGGGAAAGAGATGCGGACCTGTTCATGCTTGCGGATTATTTCATGGAAAAATATTCAAAGGAGTACGGTAAAGATATTCGCAGGATATCAACTCCGGCCATAGACGCCCTGACAAGGTATCACTGGCCCGGAAACGTGAGAGAACTGGAGAACTGTATAGAAAGGGCCGTGCTTCTCTGTGATGAACAGGTTATACACAGTTATCATCTTCCCTTTACACTTCAGACGGCCGAAGAGACCGGCACGACACAGTCAAAATCACTTGATGCCATGATTGAGAGCTTCGAGAAGGATATACTGATCGATTCGTTAAAGAGCAGTAGGGGAAATATGAGACAGGCCGCAAAGATCCTTGAGACCACAGAGAGGATATTCGGTTATAAGATTAAAAAATATAATATCAATCCAAAACAGTACAAATAGGATCAATTCGCGTCCTTTTTTGAAGTAAGGCTTGCGAGGATAAGTGCTGATATCCCGCCCAGGATAATCACAATCTTTTGGTAATTCCACATGTTATGTGCCGAAATGTTGAGATTCGGCAGGATAACGTTCAGATAATAAACGGTTATTGGAAACAGCACCAGGGCTATAACAAGGTTGGCCGATTGAAAGATTATATTCTTTTTTATGAACCTGATCCCGAATCTCAGCAGATGGGTTGTTCCTTCAAGACGATTCAGTTTGTCTTCAATCCTTGTCAAATCGAAAGATATAAGGCCATAATCATCCATCACCTTTTTATACTTCTCAGGGTCATAAAAGTCTTCCTTTTCTGAGGCCGTGTCGAATCTTGTGCGGATCATTGCCAGTTCTGATGACACGGATCTTCCTATAAAGGGATACTCCAGGCTTTTAATCCTCTCCCTGCAGTATGCTATGCGCTGTTTTATTGACTCATAGGAAGATGACAGGTCCGCCTCGCGGCTGACGATGATCCTGCTGCTCATGTGTGAGATCGTCTCACCGTAATGAATTGCATCCGTATATCCGAAATAGCTGCCCTTTTCCAAAAGGTCTTTTACCTTAGAGAGCATGGACCTTGTTTCCGTAAATTCCTTTGAATTGTTTCCTATGATATCTTTCAGGTTGTTTAACTCGTTTTCAGCCTCGGGCATAATGCGGCTTGCTTCTTCTCGGACCTCAAGGAGCAGTTGCTCTAGCTTTGGCTGTATCTCTCTGCTGAACTCGGACAATTCGGGGTCAATAAGGGCAATAATATAATATTCCCTGTTCATTTTAATAAGTTTCACCAGATGCTGAAGCGCAAGGGTCCTGTTGCCGTGCTGAAATGTGTGCAGGATGTCGCGATAAAGTGCTTCATGACAGAATGGGCTTAATCTGATGATTGCCCTTATCATCTCCTTTTCCTTTATAGGATCCCTGTTGAGCCAGTAGATCCTTGAGCGTAGGAAAAGAATAAATATCTTCTGTGGCGTTGTCCTTGCATATTCGAAGGATTTTTTCAGGAAGGCATTTGCCTGTTTTAGGTCATCCGTTTCAATATAGAGAAAGGCGGCCATGCAGTATGCCTTATAATCCGTAGGTTGTTTTGATATTACATCCGATAAAATTGATTCAGCCTGGGTGAAATTTGAGACGCGAAGGCAATCGAGGGCGAGCCATAAAAGTCCGCCTTTATCCCTGGTCTCAACCTTTGATTTTATATCTTTCCAGTTTTCCTCGCTAAGATTCCATAATGTTCTGAAAAATCTCAGCTGAAAATAATTGTTCAATTCGTAAAAACAGTAGTGCGCCCATTGGGGAGACATTTCATCCTTATTCCAAGATCCTGAGTCAAATTTCCTAATATTATCTTTTCCTGTTTCATAGATATAATTAAAAAACAGGTCATTTATTTCATGGATATTGAGATAACCGAGCCTGTTAATGAACTGGGTCAATTCGGTTATATTTTTT
>JAFGIC010000081.1 GCA_016929815.1 Deltaproteobacteria bacterium | reverse complement strand
GGGTCATTTCAGGCCGATTCGGAGACGGTCAGGTGCATAAGCGCTGTCTTTGACCTGGAAGGATTCACCTATTTCTGCAGCCAGACTGAACCCGAATTATATGCCGGGAGATTCTTAAAGGATTTTTTCGACTGGCTCTTTAACGGCATAAAGGCTGAGACAATAAGTGAGACATTCGATAACGGCTATGAACTTTTTCATGACCTGCCTTTTTATTCAAAATTTCTCGGTGATGGTATTTTATTCATCTGGGACACAGTGGAAATGAATGAAATTACACAGCATAACCTGCTGGTTTCGTTGAGTAATATATGTGACAATTATGTATATAATTTTTACCCCACAGTTAAGGATAAATATATAGGGGTGCCTAAAAAATTGAGATGCGGGGTTGCCAAGGGAAGTGTTTATTCGATAGGTGAGAGGAATGACTTCATAGGCCCATGCATTAATCTGGCCTCGCGCCTTCAGGGATTGCCGGGTATTACCTTTGCCTTTTCCAGGAAAGGTTTTAACCCCGAGGAAAAATTTGAGGATTATGCGGACAACTGGGTTAAAAAACAGATCGTAATCCGTGGGTATAATTTTAATGAGATAATCGTAATGTCCAAACTGGACTTTTTAAAAATGAATGAAGAAGATAAAAGGTATTATAAAGATTTTTAGCATGAAATGTACAGGAGCATCAATGGATTCAATAGAAAAGGCAAAGATAAGGATTACAAGCTGGATGCATCATAATGAACATCACCAGGAGGAATATGAACTGTTCGCTGACCAGCTGGAAAAGGACGGTCAGGCCGCCAGCGCACATCACATAAGTGAGATGGCGGCACTGGCCGCTAAGACCAATGAATGCCTGAAAAAGGCCCTGCTCGCCTTGGAAAAAAGAAAAAAGGCATGAACTTTCGGTTTAATCCGGTTGACTCCTGTATTCATCAAGTTGTTTTTTAAACGCCGGCGTCCGGTAAAAGCCGCATGATTTTATCTCCGGACAGAACCCGCGATATATGCATTCAGGCACGCAGACGCTGACAAGCTCCGGCTCCTTTTTCTTCAGCTCCTTTAAAAAGGCCTTCCACGCGGCCGTAGTCTCCTTTGACGCCAGCAGACAGAGGCGCTTGCGGGAGATGTTGATTATTGCCTGGGCGTCTGCAATGCATTCATGGGTCACGGGAGCGGATTGGAATGATTTATCCCTGTTTTTCCCTGTCCTGTCGGACCTCTGGGTGCTCACGAAATGTTCTATGCCTATCTTGTGGCGCACAAAATGGACGCTCACCCAGTATTTCAGGTTTTTCCATTTCCATTTCACGGACAGCTGCCTGATAGGCGAATGTTCGGCAAGGAGCATCTTTATCTTCCATGCCGAAGAAGGTTCCTTCAGCCCCTTCTCCATCCCTATGGTCGTCCTTGCCGCGTCGGCCACCTCCCTCCATGCGCCCTTAACCTCGACATATTCAACCTTCATATCCGACCCCCTGTTTTAATGATTATTTGGCCATCCATATACAAGGAATTTATGGATGGAAACCAGCTTCTTGGATAAAATGATGTTAATACTATTATAATACTAATTTATGCTTACGGCTCATAACATGAATCCGAAAACCTGAATCTTCGGATAAACATTGATTAAAAATTCTGTCATTACTTCTCCTTTAAATCAACAACTATTAAATCTCATAAAAATTTTGTATAAAAGAAATATTTTGCGTATGTGCAATAAAATCCAGCCCTGATACGTCTTGAAGATTAAATATGAAAAAGGCGCCCCTGAAAAATATTATTGTTGAATTCCTTGCCGCTGAGCGAAAGGCCCTGGTCGGTTACGTTCGCCGCCTGATCGATGACGCAGCGGAAAGAGACAGCGAAGACATCGTGCAGGATGTTATCCTGGGCCTTTTTAACCGGGCAGATATAACAATACCCATTGAAAATATCGCCGCCTATGTCTATCAGGCCCTGCGGAACAGGGTTATTGATTACCTTAGAAAAAGAAGGGATACGGTATCCATTGACGAGGGATGGCAGGAAGATGAAGGGTCCCCTCTTCTGCGCATGTTACCGGAACTGCGAATAGATTCATCGGATGAGATTTCAATTATGGAGGCGCGTGAAACACTCTTTCAGGCCCTGTCTCTGCTGAATGATGAAGAAAGGGAGATAATTATTGCCGTTGAATTGGAGGGCAGGACATTCCAGGAATTGTCTGAAGAATCCGGAACGCCCCTGGGCACCCTGCTCGCGCGAAAATCACGGGCCATTCATAAAATAAAAGAATCATTTCTCAAAGACAACTTAGGAGGATAAAATGGAAAATATTAAAAATTATCAAGACGGTGACACATCCGAAAGCCGGGCGGGAAAGGCCCTGCGAATAATCGGCATGGTCTTTATCGGTGTGATTTTCGCAGTATTGTTCGCCCTCGTCTTTGGTCTGGTCGTTAAATGGCTGTGGAACTATCTGATGCCGGACCTTTTCGGTCTGTCTCGGATCGGCTATATCCAGGCCTTTGCCATGGTGGTGCTCGCAAAGCTCCTCTTCGGGGCCTTCGGCTCTCGCCACCCCGATCACCCGCAGGTTCACGGTCATCCGTTCTCAAAGTGGCATGACCGATTCAGCCGCCATGATCACATGACATGGGACAACAATAAAGACGGAAAATACTTCGGCAGATTCTGGCAGGAGGAAGGGGAAAAGGCCTTTGAGGCATATATTAAAAGATCCGAAGGGGCTGAAAAAGAGGCAAAGAATGAATGACAGAAAAACATATGTATGTCCTGCTTCACATGCCTGGAGTCTGGACAATACGTTCAGACGCCTGCTCCAGAATCCCGTAAAGATCCTTGCGCCGCATGTGAGTGAAGGTATGACCGCCTTTGATATCGGCTGCGGCCCCGGCTTCTTCACTATTGCGATGGCCGAACTGGCAGGTGAATCGGGCAAGGTGATTGCGGTTGACCTGCAGGAAGAAATGCTCGGCAAGGTCCACAACAAGGTCAGGGGCACAAAACTGGAAAAACGGATCAAACTCCACAGGTGCGAGAAAGAAAGGTTAAATATTACGGAATACGCGGACTTTGCCCTGGCCTTCTACGTGGTCCATGAGGTCCCTGACCAGGCATGCTTTTTCCGTGAATTATTTTCAGCGCTGAAACCGTGCGGCAAGGCGCTTATTGTTGAGCCGAAGGTCTTTCATGTCTCAAAAAAGGAATTTGAAGAGACCGTGAACGCCGGTGAAACTGCCGGTTTTAAGGTCTTGCCCGGGCCTGCAATGTTCTTCGGCAGGACCGCAATCCTGGAAAGGCCTGATAACATATATGCTTAAAAGAATACCCCGTGTTGAAATGGGAATAATCATGTCTGACAAAAGGCAGGTTTTCCTATCCGTCGGTCATGATAACAAAATAAGAAAGGATTCCCCATTTGCGGGGATCACTTCACGGGATTGTCTCGCGCGGCCCTGTAACGCGGCAGATAATCGTCGAGGACCCGCTGGGTGTCCAGCGAAAGAAAACGCGCGTATGCAATCAGATAGCTGCGCAGATATATCTCCGCCGGAAACGACTCAAATGCCTCGCGTTCGACATCCTCAAGAAATTGCGGCTGGATGCGTGTGACTTCGAAGATCGACTTCAGATCGACATGCATTCGTTCCCTGACGGCCCTGAGCGCCGGCCCGGTAAAGCATTCGATCTGCCGGATCCAGAGCCTGAGTTCATCATCCATATCTTTTGCGGACGGCATTACAACGGCCCTATTCGATTTATGCAATGCCATCAATTTCTCAAAGGCATCATCGAGGCGTCTGAGAAAATCGGCCCTGATCTCCTGGTCGAATTCATCTCCAAGGGCCATAACCTCTATGGAATCGCCCCCATACAGGTCTTTGAGATATCGATACCTCGAATGGATCTCTTCGAGAGTGGCCTCAGGCTTAAGTTCAAGCAGTTCATAATAACTATGCCATTCTTCCATTAAACAACTCCCTGGGTAAGGAAACAGGGGACCCCGTTTCTATGTTTCTGGTTATCTCGTGGATCTCCCTGACGACAGGCGAAAGTCGGTTGGACAGCATAAAAGGCTCTCTTTTATTGATATTCTTCTGAACCGCCTCATCATACCTTGTATAGCCCGAATAGATTACATGCAGGCCAAGGAGATTCAGGCAGATCCGCTTAAGGTTGTCCCCGATAAGGATATCCCTGGAGGTGCGCACCTGGTTCAGAATAAGATGCACCACAAAACCGGACATCTCGCGTTCTAAAATGCCCTTAAAGGTCTCTGAGCCCATCTTGAGTTGATTAACCAGGTCCTTCAGGCTGCGTATATTCCGGGCTGACCGGTTTTCCCAGGCGTC
>JAFGIC010000080.1 GCA_016929815.1 Deltaproteobacteria bacterium | reverse complement strand
GATTCTATTAACGCGCTATAACGCTCTCCATGTCCGTTCATCAGGATAAAGCTATCACCCCTGCCCATCCTAAGGACCTTTGTGATGTGCCTGGCCTCACGGCCCTTCATTACGCAGGAGCCGTCTGCCTCTCTTATGATCTCTTCAAGAAAAAAACGTCTCATTGATATCCTGCTTATTATCTGACTGGTCAATAAAAACCAACACAATATACTTATAGGTTAAAATCAATATGCAATCAAGTGGCATCGGGCAACTTGATAATTATATTGTCTTGCCCTCCACCTTTTGATAAAATTCATTTATAAGGAGGTAACATCAATATGTATAGACAGACACTTCTTATTTTATGTCCGATACTTGTTTTTCTTTTCCTTTTTATCCAGCCACGGCAATCTTTATCCTCTGAGGAAGCCCCGGCGGCAGATGTTATAACCGGTAAAATATCGGATCAATCATCCGGGGACACGCTCATCGGAGAGATCCGGACAAAGGACAAGGTGCTGATCATCCGTTCCGGCGAAGGGGTACGGCATTATACGGTAAAATCCAAGGATGGCGACATTCTAGCGGACGACATTAATACAGGAGAACTGGAGATAAGGTTTCCTGAATTGAATGATGTTGTTGAAAACGGGTTTGCGGGCGATGCATCTCTTCGCATGGACAATGTCCCGGACGAAAAGGTCCCTGTTAAGATCGAAATCAATAGATGAGCCCATAAGGACGGCATACCAGACAAATAAGGACGACGCTATACAGGTATGATTAAAAATTCAAACACCAGATTTATACTCCTGATTGCCTTTTCTCTGGCGATATTGATAATCACACTGTATTTCGGTTTAAGCGGCAAGGGTTTCCATTTTTCAAACAATGTCGCGTGGCTTAAGAACGAACCGGGCATTCGTTTTGGGAATTACGGGATTGCCTATGCATTGATTGACAACTATCAAATAAAAAACGCCATTTCAGCTACAGGGCATTTTTCCATCGAAACGGCCTTTAAACCGGAAGACTTTGACACTGCCGGATTCGACCTTATACTGTCCCTCCACGACGGCAAAGACGACAGTCAGTTGATTGTAGGTCAATACAGGTCACATATAATCGTCATGAACGGCGACGATTATTCAAACAAAAGAAAGATAAAAAGAATATCCGCCGACATCTTTTCAGACCCCCCTAAAAAATTGCTGTTGACAATAACAAACGGAGATGAAGGGACAAGGCTATACGCTGACGGCATGTTGATTGCCTCCAGGCAGGATCTAAACCTCAGGATGCCTCAAGGGGACAACATTAGGGTTACCTTGGGAAATTCCGTATATGGAAAGAGTTCCTGGAGGGGCGAGATATACGGCCTTGCATTATACAAGGGCATCCTTGACCGGGAGACAATCGAAGAAAGTTTTAATTCCTGGCCAAAAGATCGGATATTCCCCTTCCAAGAGGACCAAAACCCGTTCTTATTCTTCACATTTGATGAAGGGAATGGTCCGGAGGCAACAGACCATGTCACAGGGACCCAAAAGCTGAAGATGCCTCCCGGTTTTCATGTCTTAAAAAAACGTTTAATTGCGCTTTCCTGGTCGGATTTCCAGGCAAGTAAAGGTTTTTTCACTGATTTTATAATTAATTTGCTTGGTTTTATCCCCCTGGGATTTATTTTATGTGCACTCTTCTCAGGATCCGGAGGAATATTTCAGAAAAAGGCCATTTTATTTTCTGCCGTATTATGTTTTTCTATAAGTTTATTCATCGAGATCGCCCAGGCATGGATACCAAGCCGCAGCTCGCAGGGGCTTGACCTGATACTTAATACAACAGGAGCCCTGATCGGGACAACAATCTGCAGATACTTTAAAATGTTAGGGGTAGAGTCAATACGGCGATCATCTCTTTATTAACCGTCTCACAATAGTATCAAAATGCCATTCCCGTAAAAGCTGCTGGATTCCTGCCTTCGCCGGAATGACGGTAGTGAATTCAATTATTAAACGGTTAATGAGTGCAGCTTTATTTGCGCTTTCAGTTTATTAATCCTTTTCTTTTTTGTCTTTGCCCAACTGGCAACTGTCCCTCAGTCATGTAGAAATCCCGAGCCTGGGCAGTATATATAACTGCAATGCCGCCCATATAACAACAATCAGAATAATCCATAAAAAATTCATATAGTACTCCTTATTAATTTTTCAGTCATTATGCCCCGGCACCACAAGAACAGGCGCAGGGGCATGACGAACCACAAGATCCGTTGTCCTTCCCAGTATCATTGCACCATGAAAAGGCCTGTGATGCGCGCCTATAACAATCAAGTCACTTTTTTCTTCCTTTGCCAGGGCGATGATCTGATCCGCCGCGTTGCCTTTGCGCACAACAGGCTCAAGATTACACTGTGTCTTTGCAATTTCCGAAATCCAGCTGCAAACTCTTTCCCGTACCATGGAAAAGTCCTTTACATCTCGGGATTCATTGCTATAAACAATTTTCAGACGGGCATTAAACCTTTCCGAGACAGACACCGCATAAGCTAGGGTTTCACGGTCGTCCTTGTCTATCTCACAGGCGCACAGGACCTTTTCAAGATGCGGCAACGCATCCGGATCTGTCACATCAATAAAATCATGAGACTTCTGCCTTACGGTAAATACAGGGACACGTATATTGTGAATTACACTCTCCGCCACGGAACCGAGGAGCAGATGACTTAAACCTGTAAAGCCGTGCGTACCCATTACTACCAGCCCGATAGAATTTTTTTCCACTGTCTGTAATATGGCATCTCTTGGATCGGTGTCCATTATCTTAAAATCAGCATCAATGTCCTCAGCCCCTTTTCCAAGAATCTTTAAAAAATAATCGGCAAGCTCCTTTCGGACCATCTCCTTATTTTTTATGATCTCCCCCGTAAGACGGTCCGCTTCACTCCCGGAAAAGTACCTGGGCAATTCAAACACCTCTGCATTCATCAAAACCAGCTTTGCCCCATATAAATGCGCGTCTGCCGCCGCATATTTAATCGCCAGACCGGACAGATCGCTGAAATCAACAGGGCACAAAATATTTCCAGGTTTGATATCATAGAAATTATTCACGGATTTTACCTCCTTTCCTAATAGCACAATTTCTATCTAAAGCTCCTCCGGCACTTGCTCTGCCCGGAGACCATCTCTTGTCTCCCATCGTTTAACCAGGAAATAAAGTATCGGCACTGCCATTGGGGAAAAAAGGAGAGACGCTACCTCGCCCGCCATGAGGGATATTGCAAGACCCTGGAAGATCGGGTCAAACAAAATCACCGAGGCCCCTACAATAACAGCAGCCGCCGTCAGCAATATAGGACGGAAACGCACGGCCCCTGCATCTACCACTGCCTGGTCCAATGCCATGCCCTGGCTGACCCTTAACTCGATAAAATCAACAATTATAATAGAGTTGCGCACTACAATACCGGCTCCCGCAATAAACCCTATCATAGAGGTCGCGGTAAAAAATGCCCCCATCATCCAGTGAGCCGGAAGTATGCCTATAAGGGAAAAGGGAATGACGACCATTATTACAAGGGGCGTTGAAAATGACTGAAACCATCCCACCACTAGGACAAATATCAGGACAAGAACCACAGCAAAGGCAATCCCCAGGTCCCTGAAGACCTCATATGTAATATGCCATTCTCCGTCCCACTTCATGCCTAACCTCCTGTCGCTTTCAGGGACCTTAGCGGTATTCTGGACAATCCTGTATCCTTCAGGCAGATCTATCATGTCAATCTTCTTATACATTTCAAGGATGGCATAGATAGGGCTCTCCTTTTCCCCCGCCACATCCCCTGTGACATAGACAACCGGCATAAGATTCTTATGGTAGATGCTGCGGTCTATATGCGTTTCGGTTACATTTACAAGAGAAGACAGTGAGATCATTTCCCCGAGATTGTTTGCCAGCTTTATCGTCTTGAGACGTTCAATCCCTGCCCGTGATTCAAGCGGAAGCCTCAGTATTATCTCTATATTCTCCTTTTCTGTGGGTTGATGAAGAAGCCCGGCCGGATTTCCACTGAGATTCATGCTAAGCGCCCGGTTTATGTCTTCCACGCTGAGGCCGTTTAACGCAGCCTTTTCTGCGTCCGCTTCTATATTGATCCTGGTCTGTTCCTCCTCCATTTGCCAGTCAACATCAACAACCCCGGGGGTCTCTTCAAAGATATCCCTGACCCGGAGGGCGATCTCCTTTTGCCGTTCATAATCGGGCCCATATACCTCTGCCACAAGGGTAGAAATGACCGGCGGTCCTGGAGGCACCTCTGCGATCTTAACACGCGCATTATAGCGGTCGGCTATCTCTTTAAGGGCAGGCCTTACACGCTTGGCAATGTCGTGACTTTGATCCTGCCGCTCCCCCTTTCCAACCAGATTGACCTGTATGTCCGCTACATTTGCACCGCTCCTCAGGTAGTAATGACGCACGAGACCATTGAAATTAAAGGGGCCTGAAGTGCCTATATAGAGTTCATAATCCGTTATTTCATTAACAGTCTTAAGATATTCACCCATCTCCATGGCTGCCGCAGATGTCTCTTCGAGGGTGGAAGTTTCCGGCATATCAAGTATGACCTGAAATTCGCTCTTATTGTCAAAGGGAAGCATCTTCACCTTAACAAGTCCTACTGGAACAAACCCGCAGGCAATCAGCAGAAGACCCACAACGGACAAAAGAAATGCCCATCGCCAGAAAGGGCGATGCATAAGCGGCCACATAACCCGGCGATAAAACCTTGTAGCCCGGTCCTCCTTGCGTCCTGCATGAACCGTGTGGTCGGACCCGTTATCGTGGCGTATAAGACGCACCACCGCCCATGGGGTGACAATAAAGGCAATTATTATAGAAAATATCATTGCCGCCGATGCACCAACAGGTATGGGCCTCATGTATGGACCCATAAGCCCCCCCACAAAGGCCATGGGGAGTATGGCCGCTATGACCGTAAGGGTCGCCAGGATCGTGGGATTGCCTACCTCATCAACCGCCTCAACAGCAATATCCATCTTCGGCCGTCCCCTGTTCTCCTCCAGATGAAAATGCCGTACAACATTTTCAACAACTACTATGGCATCATCTACCAATATTCCTATGGAGAAGATAAGGGCGAATAATGTGATCCTGTTAAGGGTGTAACCATAGAAATATAATACGGCTAATGTCAATGCAAGGGTAACGGGTATGGCAAGTGCCACTACCCCGGATTCCCTCTTGCCTAATGTAAACCATATAAGGACTGTTACGGAGAAGACGGCAATAAACATGTGCAGCAGGAGTTCATCTGATTTCTCCTTTGCGGTCTCTCCGTAGTTCCTGGTAACTGTATATTGGATGTTGTCCGGCACTACTGTGCCCCTTGCATCTTCAATACGCTCCAAAACCCTGTTCGCAACTTTTATAGCATTGGTCCCCTTCCGCTTTGCGACGGTAACGGTTACAGCCGGGGTCAGGGAATGCAGATATTCTGGCTTTTCATTGTCGTCTTCTTTTTCCGCGGGACCCGCGCCTATAAATACATACTGATCTGGCTCTCCTGGGCCATCCGAGACGTCGGCTACATCCCTAAGGTAGATCGGTCGGTTATCATGCACCCCAACAATGACTGCCTCAACATCCTCTGCGGTCTTAAGAAAGGTCCCTGTGTGGACCAGTATCTGCCCATCAGGGGATGGAAAACTTCCCGGATCATTCTCCTGATTTGTTGCGTTGAGCATGCCTGATATCCTCCCGGCGTCAACACCGTAGGCCGCCATACGCACAGGGTCCGGGCTGACCTCCAGCCTTCGTTCAAGGCCTCCTATAATAGCGGTAGTTGAGACATTGGGCTCGCGTTTAATCAGGCCTTCCACTTCTGCCGCTATCCTCCTCAGTGTGTAGTGTCCCGCGTCTTCACTGTGAAATGTGACAGCCAATATGGGCACATCGTCTATGTACCTGGGTTTAATAAGGGGCCCACTTACGGTCGGAGGCATCCTGTCCATGTTTGCCGTGAGTTTGGACTGGAGCCGAACGATGGATTCCTCCTCGTCCTGCCCCACATAGAAACGTACGACAGCCATGGACATGCCCGGACTTGAGGTAGAATATACATATTCAACGCCGGGTATCTCCCACAATAATTTTTCCATGGGGCCGGTAACTCGCTGCTCCACTTCTTTTGCGCTGGCACCCGGCATCTGAACAAAGATATCGATCATGGGAACGATTATCTGTGGTTCCTCTTCCCGGGGCAGGGCTATCACAGCAGCTATCCCCAGCAGGATCGCGGCAATGATAATAAGCGGGGTCAGCTTTGAATTTATAAAAGACCGCGCTATCCTTCCTGAAGGACCCAGTTTTGCAATCATGGTCATGACAATGCCTCCACCCTGTCTCCGTCATTCAGTCTGGGGGGAGGAGATACTACATATTTCGCCCCGTCCCTGAGGCCTGATATCACCTCAACCGAGTCGCCTGCCTTTCTCCCCGTCCTGATAACCCTGAAACGTGCGATCATGCCCTCATCAAGGACAAAGACACCGCTCAACTGGCCGTGAACAACAACCGCAGAACCTGGGATCAGGAGCATGCTGTCAAGACCTTTAGGTATCCTGACCCTTGCAAACATACCCGAATGGATGCCCTCGGTCTTCGGTATGGTTATTTTTACCAGAAATGTCCTGGATTGAGGATCGGCCGCGGGAACAACCGATTTAACCTTCCCTCTAATGTACCTGTCCTGTAACAGTGGAAACACAATATCCAGGTCCTGTTCAGTATAAATCTGGCGTATCCGGTCTTCAGGTATGATTGCATCTATCTCCAGGTCGCCGTCTTTTTCAACTGTTAAAAACGGGGTCCCCGGTGCGGAAAGATCTCCCACATCAACCATTTTGTTTATTACAACACCGTCAAAGGGCGAAGATATATCCGCATCCTTTCTGGAGACCTCAGCCGATGCCACAGCGGCCTCTGCCTGTTTTACCCGCTGCTCTGCCGCCTCAATAGAGGACTCCGCCTGTTTCAGGGCTGCCTCTGCCTGTCGCAACCGTATCTCTATCTGATCGAATTCCTGTTTGCTGGCTGCATTATCTTCCTTAAGCTTGAGATAACGCCTATAGGTTAACTGAGCCAGTTCAGCCCCTGCCTTTACTTCGTCTCTAGCAGACAACGCTGCAGACTCCGCCCTAATGGCCTCTTCCAGGGCAGCCTTTGCCTGCTTCAGATGTGCAGAGACCTGGCGATTGTCAATATTTAGCAATACCTGTCCCTTTGTTACACGATCGCCTTCATGGGCATTGACTTCCGTTATTGTCCCCATAATCTTGCCTGAGAGGGTGCTGGTTATTTCAGCCCTGACCGTTCCCACGGCCTCATAATAATCAGGGAAGGATTCAATCCTTGCCTCGGCAATCGCTGTCTTTACTGATCTTTCAGTCACGCTCTCAGTATTTCCCGGCTTAATCCTGTTACAGCCACATAACAAATTAAGGGCAATAAATATTAATGAAATTATACTTATACTATTAAATTTAATTAATGAAATTATACTTGTCCTATTCAACATAATTACTCCTTGAGATCACATTTCCATAATTTTTATAGCCTGGGCCTGACAGGCCCTGGCACACTCGCCACACCCCTTGCAAAGAGATGGGTTAGTCATAGGGAAGTCATAGGGAAGTCATAGGGTTCTTCCTGTTTTATCAGCTTGTGTGGACATGCCTTGGCCGCTACGCAGACCCCGTTTTCGCACATCTCCGGGCGGCATTTGTCAAATTGAATTAAGGCCATTTTTGCAGGCATGGATCTATACCTCCTTCATTTATTAATCAGATTATCTTTTATCGGCAGAAAATACATGGATATCGTTTGACAAAGAATGTCGCTTTTCTATCAGGTCACGGTGGACATCCATCAAAATGCGGATTGCCTCGAAGATCCTTTTGTCCGCCAGACTGTAATAAATGCAGGCTCCCCCACGACGGGTTGACACAAGACCTCTCTCCCTCATTAATGCGAGGTGTTTGGACACGTTTGATTGACGCAATCCAAGATGATTTATCAGTTCATTCACGGAGGCCTCCCCCTTGCTCAATTCACTTATTATAAGCAACCGGTTGGCGTCGGAAAGAGTCTGGCAGAACTCTGCGTGAAGCCTGTAGATCGCATTTTTTTCATAATTTTCCATTCTATTTGATTCCCTTTTATATTACTATATGTTCATATGTACATATATTCAATACCATGTCAATATTTTTTAAAAGATTTTAATGGCTGTGCCTTCTCCTCGCCTGGAGAAATTTAATAGAAATACACGGCAATATTTGCGTTATCTAATATGATATGATAAAATTTTTTTTATTTTGATTGCTTTATGTGCTTTCCTGTCATTATCATTCTCACCTATTGAATGGAGATAAAATATGAGCAGAAAAAAAGTCACTATCGCGGAATTGCTTGAAAAAAAACAAAATCAACAGAAGATTACCATGGTCACGGCCTATGATTATCCGACGGCAAGGATACTGGACCAGGTGGGGATTGACACCATCCTTGTCGGAGATTCCCTTGCGAATGTCGTCCTGGGATACGAATCAACCGTACCCGTTACCATGGATGAAATGCTTTATCACTGCAGGGCCGTAGCCAGGGGTGTTAACAGCGGCTTTATCATCGGGGACATGCCTTTTCTTTCCTACCAGGTAAGTCATGAAAAGGCCGTTGAAAACGCCGGTCGCTTTATCAAGGAGGCCGGTTGCGATGCCGTAAAACTGGAAGGCGGGAGCGACATGGCATCTACAGTAAGGGCCATCGTACGGGCGGGGATTCCGGTCTGCGCCCACATAGGACTTACACCCCAGACAGCCACCATGCTGAGCGGATATAAGGTACAGGGGAAAAACGCCGAAAGCGCCAGGAAGCTTATTCAATCCGCAAAGGACCTTGATGAGGCCGGGGCCTTTATGATTGTCTTCGAATGCATCCCTGACTTTCTGGCATCTCGCATCACCGGGGATCTTAAGATACCTACAATAGGAATCGGCGCAGGGAAGGACTGCGACGGCCAGGTACTTGTTTACCACGATCTTGTCGGGCTCTTTGACAGATTCACGCCAAAGTTTGTAAAACAGTATATAAACCTGACACCTATGATCAAAGAGGCTATTGCCAAATATAAGGCGGATGTCGAGGCAGGCAAATTCCCAGGGCCTGAGCACTCTTTTTCCATGGACAAACAGGAAGCCGATAAACTTTAGGAGGAGATTATGCGATTTCTCATCGTGGGACCGGGCGCAATGGGATGTCTTTTCAGTGCGCGCCTTAAAATGGCCGGGTTTGACGTTACCCTTCTGGATTACAAAAGGGAAAGGGCCGAAGAACTGAACCGGCAGGGCATAATAGTTGAAGGGATCTCCGGCAAATACAACGCAATGGTCCCTGTAATTGCCGGAGAAATAACAGACAGGTTCGACGCCATCCTCCTTTGCGTCAAGTCATATAAGACCGGGGAGGCAGGAACGGCTCTCAAAAAAATGCTCTCTTCGGAGACAATAATACTTACCCTTCAGAACGGGATAGGTAACATTGAGATCCTTAAAGATCTCTTTGGCGAGGACATGGTTCTGGGAGGGGTTACGGCAGAGGGCGCCACGATGCTCGGAAGCGGAAGGATAAGGCACGCGGGCCAGGGGACCACTGTTATAGGGCCTGAAGGCAGGGCGCAAGGCCTCCCTGAAAGGATCGCCTCGGCACTGAACAGGGCGGGATTCCAGTCTGAGACAACGGATAATATTGAACGGCTGTTATGGGGCAAACTTGTCATTAATGCAGGCATCAACGCCCTGACCGCAGTCGCCAGGCTGAAAAACGGCAGACTTCCCGTTTTGACAGGAACAAGTCTGATCATGGAGGAGCTTGTGAGGGAGGCTGAGGCCGTAGCCGCGGCAAAAAAGATCCTGTTGCCCTATGAGGATCCTTTGGCGCGCGTTACAGAGGTATGCCGTGACACCTCGGGGAACATATCATCCATGCTCCAGGATATCCTCAACAAAAAACCGACAGAGATTGACTTCATTAACGGGGCAATAGTAACGGAAGGGGAGATGATGGGGATACCGACACCGGCAAACCGCATGCTTGCCAATATCGTAAAGGCAATAGAGGAAAGCTATCAGGAAATGCTTTAGTCTCCATTCCTTATTATCATCACATTAGGTCCAAGCGGTCTCCATTGCTCCACCGGGCTGTTTTTAAAAAGCGCTATTACATTAATCCCCGTCATGGCCGCCAGGTGGGTGACACCGCTGTCATGACCGATATAAACAGCTCCTTTAGACAGGATGGATATCAATTCTTCCTTTTCAGGCAGGACCTTAATCAATACATCCCTTTTCTTCAGGCTTCCCCGGAAAACAGGCAGAACGCCCTCCTCTGCCGGACCTATCAGCAGTATGATTCTTCCGGCGTTGCTGTGCTGTATTTCTTTTATTTCAGTTATCAAACGGAGCCAGAAAGATGGCGGGTAGTTCTTCCTCTGTGAGCCGGAACCCGGATGAATCACTACAAGCCCTTCATCTACCGGCGCGCAAGAGTCAGGGCGCAGGAGGGGGAATTCGAGCGATTCCTCAAATGCGCGTTCACCGTCTATGGGCAGGCCGGCGTCCTGCATGACCTTTGCCATGTACAACGCAATATGCCCCTTATGCCGTTCAGGCGGGAAGACCGGGAATATATTTACGGAACTGTTCGGGAAAAGCCTCTCAAGTTTGTCCCTCAATCGTCCGTCCGGATCATTCAGAAAGGCTGTCACATAATCAGGCGGGGGGGTTAAGGGCGGTGTATTATCGCTGACTTCCATAAAAAGCCTGTGCCAGCCAGATGTCTCTACATCTATGCATCGGTCAACATAAGGTCTTAAATAATCAATGCCGGGCCTTCTGCCTGCTAATGTAATCTCGGCGCTTTTTCCAAGCGCCCGTATGGATGGCATGAGCATGAGGGTATCTCCCATCGCGCCCGCCCTTATTATTAATATCTTCAAAAGATTATGTCCTATTTTAAAGTTTTCTAATCCTGAGACAAAATATACAATCCCTTGACAAGGACCGTTGGGATATTAACATTATATCGCATAAATGAAAAGGAGATTAAAATGGGAAACTGGTTCAAGACAGCCATGCTTTTAGGCGTTATGACAGCCCTTATCGTATTTATAGGAAGGCTTATAGGCGGCCAGCAGGGCATGATATTCGCCTTTATCCTTGCCATAGGCATGAACTTTTTCAGCTACTGGTTTTCGGATAAAATCGTCCTTAAGATGTACAGGGCAAGGGAGGTGACGCCAGGGGAAAATCCACGAATTTACGGGATAGTAAATCAGATAGCACAGAAAGCAAACCTGCCTATGCCAAGGGTATATGTCATCCCGGAGCAATCTCCCAACGCCTTTGCCACAGGAAGAAATCCTGAACACGCTGTTGTCGCAGTAACCGAAGGCCTTCTAAACCTGATGAACACGGACGAGATTACAGGCGTCATTTCACACGAGATGGCCCACATAAAGAACAGGGACATCCTCATAGGCTCAATCGCCGCGACCATGGCGGGTGCAATAATGATAATAGCCAGCATGGCGAGATGGACCGCCTTTCTGGGGGGCAGATCCGACAATAACAGGAACGGCGTCGGCGCTGTAGGGCTGCTCATCATGTCTATTCTTGCTCCTCTTGCCGCCATGCTTATCCAGATGGCCATTTCCAGGTCAAGGGAATACCTGGCCGATTCCACAGGAGCGTCATTTACCGGCCATCCCGAAGGCCTTGCCGGCGCCCTGGAAAAGCTCGGGTCATATTCCAAAAGAATACCAATGCATGCCGCCGGTGAAAATACCGCCCATATGTTTATTGTCAATCCGCTTAGCGGACGCGGTCTTTCCTCGCTTTTTTCCACACACCCTCCCCTTGAGGACAGGATCGCAAGATTGACGGGTATAATGAACTTTATTGAGGCGACAGATAATAGCCCATATAAAAAGACCGGCAAAGAGGACGCGGAAGAGACATGGAAAAGGCTTATGAGGTAATTGTTTATCTTATAAGTGCAAAACCTATCCTGAGCGCCCTGTTTCTTTTTCGATAATCGATAAGACTCTCCGCCAGGGCATCTACATACTGGACATGCAGAAACAGGTTCAGGTCCCTGAATATGTAATTATTTAAAGGATAAGTAAGGTCCGTCTGGAAAGAAGCTCCCTTCTTTGCAAAGGCCAGGTTTGCGCCTATAACAAAATTTCCGGCCTTCCCGAATTTAACATCCAGATCAAAGCACCCCCTGTAATCAGGAAGATCAGGGTTGGATACATCGGAGTTCTTAATATAGAAGCGCACCCTGGGCGTCACTATTAAACCGAATCTTCCGTTTTCCCTATAGAATGCAAAAATCGGCCTCAGATAAAAGGAATTGGTGCTTCTGGACATATCCTCCCCCTGGCCGTTGGATTCATGCCTGAATCCCGTATTTATTATAAAGACTTTCATCCAGTCGGGTCGGATATTCATATTGGATGACAGGTAAAACACCTCCGGCTTGTAACTGGTGTCTTTAAAAGGTGCGGAGGCGGTCTTAAGGTCCCAGAAAGAGGTCTGGGTATAGCCCACATTGAAACCCTTAACCCACGGATGATTTACTGCAATATAATTGTCTTCCCTGAAGAACTGATACTTGAAGCTGATCTGAAACTTGCTCTCTTCAGGATTGGTCCCTACAAGAAAATAGACCGGTTCATATGCGGCAAAATTAACCCCGAAGGGCTGGTAAAGTGAGAATAATTCATCAATCGTAGTCCCTTCCGTCTGTATATCTGACACGCCTTGCATGGAGATGTCTCCTGACACATCCGCCTCATGTTCGGCCGCAATTGCCGGGGAGCCCAGAACCAGCATCAGTAAAAGTGTCATAATTCGCATAGGATAGTCCCTGATTGATTCGAATTGTTTTATTATCTAATCACTTCTTGCAACGGGATGCAAGCCTTCTCTCATAAGAACAATAAATAAAAACATTAATATTGAGATTATGTTGCTGTCCTTGCCGATTGACACACCCAGGCAATTCTTCTATACTTTCAATCGGCAATATTTGGCTGGAATCTTTTATAGGGAACAAAATGCCGAAAGACTCTCTACAATGGAAGAACAGGGTAGTCTCCCCTGATGAAGTACTCAGGAAGATAAAACCGGGCAGCAGCATTTTTCTCGGCACGGGCCTGGCAGAGCCGCGCACGCTTGTAAAGGCATTGACTTACTCGAATGCACCCAACCTGACCGATCTCGAGCTTATACAGCTGATCAGCGTCGGAGATGCGGTTTCCATAGAAGAAAAATATTCCGG
>JAFGIC010000079.1 GCA_016929815.1 Deltaproteobacteria bacterium | reverse complement strand
TATAGCTCTCAAGCATTAGATTTTAAAATATAATATCTGCATATGCCGGACCCGAGATCCGGAGATCCGATTGATCCGGAGTATAGGGTAATCGATCCTTTGTGTCAACGAAGGTTTTTATCTTCATTATTCGGGTCTTCAGAAATCGATGTCGAGAGCTTCTCCTGTATTAAATGGAGGCAGGCATCAAGGCGGCCCAGGCGGCAATCCCTGAAATCAAAAGACTCCTGGAGTCATTTAATACGCCCGTAAATACGAGCGCAATGCCTGCAAACTTTGATGCCGATTAAAAACGAAATAATTACTGCTGCAATATTTGCCCCCTTATTTGCTCATGTCAAAAAAAATTCATTTTTTCGTCTGATTTTGACGTTTATGTTTGACCTTTTTTCATCATTTAAATAATAAAGATAATCGACTGTTCTTTTTACCTGTGGCCGTGGCAGCCCGCCCATGCATTCGATTCCGGCGATGATTGTCACCTGATTGTTTGATTTGACACCTCAGCAGGAGACCGGGACAAAATGAAAGCCGATTTCAAGTGGACTTATGGACAGGTTATTTTGCTCTATAACATTGACCCCCTGTGGGGAAAGGCCGAGAATAATAATGTATTAGTTGTCGTGCAGCAGATGAAGACGGCACTGGAACAGGAAGGCCATTCCGTTGTGCCTCTGGGAGTGGAAAACTCTGACATCGGAAATGTCCTTGCGCCCTATGACCCACGAGAATATGTGGTCTTCAACTGGTGCGAGGACCTGCCCGGCATCCAGAAGGGCGATGTCGTGACGGCCGAGGTCCTTGAAAGAAACAGGTTCTGCTACACAGGCTCCCCTCCCCATGTATTGTCCCTGAGCTGGGATAAGGCAGCTGTAAAAAGGCTACTGGAAAAATATCATATCCCCACGCCTTCATGGCAGCTTTTCAAGAAACCCCGCATAAATGCCTGGAAAAATTACCCCGCCATAGTAAAACCGGCCTTTGAACACTGCAGCAACGGCATTACAACCGATTCTGTAGTTCTGAACGAGAGTGAACTCTCAGAACGTATCGTATATGTCCTTAATGAATTTGATCAGCCCGCGCTTGTGGAGGATTTTATTGATGGGCGAGAATTCCATGTCTCCCTGTGGGGCAACGGAAAGATAGAAATGCTTCCTCCGGCAGAGATGGACTTCAGCGCCTTTAGTAATATCAAAGACCGTCTTTGCACCTATGACTCCAAATTTATCCCCGGGTCATTGCATTATGAAAAGATCGAACTTAGGGTCCCTGCGCCCCTGAATTCGGATCAGCTCCGGGAAATAGAGAAGATATCGAGGCAAGCCTATCGTGCCGTAGGCTGCCGGGATTACGCGCGGATTGATCTGCGGCTGAGGGAAGAGACATTTTACGTTCTTGATGTAAATCCCAACGCGGACATAACCCCTGACGCAAGCCTTGCCTATGCCGTTGAAGCTGCCGGATTAACTTACGGTTATTTTGCCAGCAACCTTATTCACCTTGCCGCCCAGCGTCATCCTTTTGCCGGTGCCGTTAATTGAATGCAGCTTACACCCCCGCTCAGGATCGGGGGCATGTGCTCCTTTCCGAGATCGGCAAATAATGGCGGCGAGAGGCCACGCTTTTATATGCCGGACGGATTATCTTTCCGGCGTTTGCCAACTCCTCTATGCGGTGCGCGCTCCAGCCGACAATCCTGGCCATGGCAAACAGAGGGGTGTATAATTCGAACGGGATATCGAGCAACCGGTAAAGCAATCCCGAATAAAAGTCCACGTTAACGCTGACGCCTTTATATATCTTCCTTTCGTGGCTGATGATCCCAGGAACGACCTTTTCCACCTTTTCATATAGCCGCATCTCATCGGAAAGGCCCTTTTCCCTGGCCAGCCTTTGCGTATATTCCCTTAATATCAACGCCCGCGGATCGGAAACGGAATATACCGCATGGCCCACCCCGTATATAAGTCCGGCCCTGTCAAAGGCCTGTTTGTTCAGAAGTTTTAATAAATAATCCTCGATCTGGCGCTCATCATCCCAGTTGGCCACATTCTTTTTCATGTCCTCAAACATCTGGACAACCTTGATGTTTGCGCCGCCGTGGCGAGGACCCTTTAGAGATCCCATGGCCGCGGCAATGGCGGAATAGGTATCAGTTCCGGTTGATGTGACCACGTGAACCGTAAAGGAAGAATTGTTGCCGCCGCCGTGTTCGGCATGCAGTACAAGAGACAGGTCCAAAAGTTTTTCCTCCAGGGCCGTGAATTCGCTGTCATGCCTGAGCATATGCAGAAAATTCCCCGCAGTGGACAATTGTTTTCCTGGATTATGGATGATCAGGCTCTGATTGCCATAACAATATGCATGCGCCTGGTAACAGTAAACCACCAGGGAGGGAAATGCTGCAATCAGTTGAATACACTGCCTGAGTACATTGGGGATGTCGGTGTCGTCTGCGCGTTCATCCAGGACATAGAGCGATAAGATGCTCTGGGCGATTGCGTTCATTATATCGCGGCTTGAGAGCTTGAGTATTGAGTCATGAATAAAAAACTCCGGAAGGCGGCGATAAGAGATTAACAGCTTCTGAAATCTCCTGAGTTCATCCTTATCCGGGAGTTCGCCGAATAGCAGCAAATAACATATTTCTTCAAAGCCGCTGCGCTTATCGGCCATAAAACCTGACACGATCTCCGTTATATCAATCCCCCTGTAGATGAGGCACCCTGGCCCCAGCTCTGATTCACGATCGTCTTTCTGAGTATGAGCCTGCACCTCTCCTATCTGGGTCAGACCCGCAAGTACACCCTTCCCTTTAATATCACGAAGGCCTCTTTTAACATCATATTTGGCATATAAGGAAGAATCCACCAGGCTGCTGGAGGCCGCCATTGCACTCATCTTTTCAATCCATTCATTTTGATCGATGTCCATCTTTTCCTCTTTATGTCAAATCATAACCGCTAATAAATAAGATCCACCATCGAACAAAGGCCATTAATTTTTTTATCTTTAAAATATTGCTGTAAAATGAATTCTTATATTGCGACATATTTACTTTGCATTTAAAAATAACCTGTACTATAGGATCTGTCAATCATTTAAGGGAAGCCTTATAATAGCGCCTGAAAACTATAAAAAACAAGGCTCATTCCCATCTGATCTCAGCGCCCAATTTCACTTTTAAATTATTGACAATTACTTTATAATTCCCCCAAAGATGGGAATCACTTAATTTGAATCTACTTTTGGGGACATTTAACAACAGCCTGACAGAATCAAATGGAAAGGAGGAATTAAACATGCACAAGGTTGACAGGAGATCTTTTATCAAGGCAATGGGGCAGTCCGCCGTTGTCCTTAGCGCCGGATTTTCACAGAGGGATGCATTTGGACAACAGGGGCAGGGAAAAGCAACAGGGGCAAAGAAGAAAAAACGAATCGCGGTTGAAGAGCATATAGGCTTTGAGGAATACAACTCATATGTATCTTCTTTGAATGCCGCCAAGGCTGTGCCAGGTATGCCGGGTGGATCTCCGGGAGGAGGCATGCCCGGAGGGGGAATGCCCGGCGGGGGCGGCCCCACGTCCACCCTGCCCGACGGCACAAAGGTTTCGACCGATGTCCTCGGCGATGTCACGGGCATAGATACGAGGCTGAAGGTGATGGATCAGACCGGCATAGACATGCAGGTCCTTTCTCTCAGGAACCCCGGGGTTGAGGAGTTTGAGACATCTGAGGCGATCAACTGGGCAAGGAAGATAAATAACAAGCTTGCCGAGGTAGTCGGCAAATATCCCGAAAGGTTTTCCGCGTTCTGTACGATTCCCTGGCAGGAACCCACGGCGGCTATAGCCGAGCTTGAGCGGGCCGTAAAGGAACTCGGGTTAAGAGGGATCAAGATGGATGGAACAGTAAAGGGTGAATACCTGGACTCCAAAAGGTTCTGGCCCATATTTAAAAAGGCAGAGGAACTGGGAACTCCAATATTTATACATGTAGAAGACACGCGCGACAGCATGATAAAATTCTATTCGGAGTTTTCGGAGTCATCGGCAACAACCGGAGTAGGTCGTGACTTTGATGTATGCTATCATGCCGCCCGCCTGATCTACAGCGGCCTTTTCGACGAGTGCCCCAAGTTAAACTTTATACTCGGACATATGGGTGCAGGCATCCATTTCTACCCGGGCCGTATGACCGGCGGACGAGGAATGAAAAAAACCGCGGCGGATTATATCAAGCAGAACTTTTTCGCCGTCACGAGCGGCAATTTTTATCTGCCTTCGCTCATGTGCTGTTACTATGCAACAGGCGCGGATCGCATATTGTTCGGCGTGGATTTCCCGACCGAGTCCAACGAGGAGGCCGTAAAACTGGTCGAATCTGCCCCCATAAGCGATGGAGACAAGGAAAAGATCTTTCACCTGAACGCTGAAGAGCTTTTTCGTGTCTGAGGGAAATTAAAAATATAAGACGTTTCGGTTTTATTCGGCAACCCTGTAAACCGACATGGCGCCGAATCCCGACTGCAGATTATCAATCGACTGAGATCTTCCCCGCAGAATCGGATACTACCTCTCCGATAATGGCTGACTCCTTGATCCCTCTTTTTTGCAGGTCAGCCAGCAGGCCCTCTGCGTCTTTTCTATCCACGCAGATGAGGAGTCCTCCGGATGTTTGAGGGTCAAAGAGGATATCCTGCATAAGCGGATCAATGGAAGGAGAAAAATTGACCATGCATTCGCGGAATATCCGGTTATTATGCGCCCCTGCCGGGACAAGACCCATCCCGGCATAATCAAATGTCGCAGGGATTATGGGGATATCTTTGCTTGCAAGCCTTATCCCGAACGGCGACTCGTTGACCATCTCCGCCATGTGGCCAAGAAGGCCGAAACCCGTAATATCGGTGCAGGCATGGACAGGATAGCTGTTCATCGTCTCCATCGCGTCCTTATTAAGGGTTGCCATGAGCTGCGTTACGGTCTCTATTATCTCCGGATCGGCAAGCCCCCCCTTGATGGCCGTATTAATGATGCCTGTTCCCAGGGGTTTGGTAAGGATAAGACGATCATTTAACCTGAGGTTCCTTTTAATTAATATTCGATCAGGATGGATAAACCCCGTGACGGACAACCCGTATTTCAGTTCCTTGTCCTCCACGCTGTGCCCTCCTAATACGACTACACCGGCCTCTTTCATCTTATCCAATCCGCCCTGGATAATTTGACGGAGCACAGATATATCCATGTCTTTGACAGGAAAGGCCACAAGATTCATGGCAGTCTTAGGCACACCCCCCATGGCATAGACATCGCTCAGGGCGTTGGCCGCCGCGATTTGTCCGAACCAGTAGGGATCATCCACAATGGGCGTAAAAAAATCAACAGTCTGGATAATGGCAAGATTATCTGAGATTTTATAGACTCCGGCGTCATCGGCCCTGTCCAAGCCGACCAGCACGTTCTCATCTGCCGGGAACTCCATACCGCATAAGGCCCTCTCCAGGTCCCCTGGAGGAAGTTTGGATGCTCAGCCGGAACCGGAAACAGTTTCCGTGAGACGAAGGTATTTAGGATCTTTCATGGTTCGTTCCACCCCTGTCAATCATTAAAATGCCGGAATTATTTTTATATGCCTATTCAAGCGGGATATGCAAGCCAATTCCCGCCGGACAGCCCGGAAATTCCTGATGATGTCGCGGCAGGTTTTATACGGGATTATCTGCCCTTGTCTCCCTTTCATCCCAAAATTACACCTTTGCCTTTGGGATGCTCAATGAACATCGTTTGCGGCCCCCTCCAGGTCGGCAATG
>JAFGIC010000078.1 GCA_016929815.1 Deltaproteobacteria bacterium | reverse complement strand
GTCAAGTCTTGATACCTTTTTTAAATCAACATATCCGCCCTATCGGAATCAAATGAAGGCAAGTCATTTTCAAGGAAAGAAAGACGCGAAGGGCGTTGTATCCCTGGGGCCGGATTTCAAGATAGAGATTGAAAAATAGCCTGAAAACTGTGCCCGTAATGTGCCCGCGGGTTCAAAAAAATCCTAAAATTACCTAACATTTCCTAAAACAAAATTTAAATAAAAAAGCCAATAACGTCAAGTAGATACCTGATATTATTGGCTTTTCTGGTTTTGCCTGTTTTCGACTTCTAAGCCGTGGGCCGCCCGTTCGAATCGGGCCAGGCGCACCAGTTAATTCAAGGACTTAGCTCAACTAGGGCAAGTCCTTCTTTATTTTAGTCTGTGGATTGGTCTGTGGATTTTCTCCGATTTCATAATCGAAGATACTCATTGCGTCTCTTTCCGCTTCTCCTAACTCCATTTCACATAAGAAGATAAAATTAATCGATCAAATCCTGAAGTGATAATTTTCACCTTAAAGACAAAGAACCTGTTTAAGGCCGTCTTCAATTGAATCCATATCATCAAAAGATAGTTCATCGGCCTTATTCATTAATCTGCTTTTATCTACCGCGCGGATCTGATCGCAAACAGCAGCTACCTTTTTACCCAGACAGTTGACGCCTATAGTCAGAAGCGGGTTTGCCGTAGAGGACGTGGAAAGAGGGACAACAACGACCGTTCTCCTGGCCTTGTTGACGGGCGTGGCCCCTATAAGAACTCAGGGACGCATTTTTTTTGATCTCCGATACGAGAGTGGGGGCCAGGTTAACCCAATACACTTAACCACGTTTCATGATTTATCCCGTCTCATGTGGTCTCTTCCCTCAACCCTCTTCCCATTCAAAATTCATTACACCCACAATAATCATTCGTAGGGGGTGTGAAGTGAAGTGATTCGGTTTTGCCGATACAGGTCGATGGTGTTATTGGGTTTCCTCTATCTCAGAAGTAGAATCTGGCGCCTACGGCAATATTCAGGTCAAACTTTGTATCTGGTGCAAGATCCAGCACTGGGACAATCTCTGCGAAGAGGTCGAAAGGGTGATCCGCAAATAAATAGGATATCCCAATAGGAACACGCAGGCCCAGCAGGTTGTCATTATCGTTCCTGCCTCTGTCATCGTTTTCGTCCTTCAGTTTCAATCGGGCTCCGAGTCCAAAGTATAGCGGTAGCTGGCCTTTGGCTTTCTGGGTCGGGAGTAGATCGAAACGATGGAAGAGGTAGTCTGCGTGCAGATGAAATGAGTTATTCTCAGAGAACGACCAGGCGATTCCCAAGTCGATTGCTCGGTCATTGCCGATCCATTTCTTCATACTAAGGCCCGTGGGTTCACCAATAATAAACCCAATACCAAAACCGTCCTTAGACTCAGCTTGTGCTGTGCCACACACAAATATAATTGCTGTCATGATTACTGCCAGGATATAATTTCTCATCGACTTATCCTCCTTGTTATTTGTGTCAACATATATTTTCCGGTAAACGTATAATACAGAATCTTTAACGTTATCCGTATCAATAGTGTAGATCCAAAGGTCTTTGTTTTTCAATCATAATTTAAATTTTATAATGTAATTGAATTCAGTTCATTAATAAGAAAAGACTCAGGCTATGAAATGAATGCCTAATCCCTTCTGACAGCGGCAACGGCCCTTACCCATCCCGCGCTTGCGTCTTTGATTTTTACCGGGAAGCAGTATATGGTAGCGCCGAGGGGAGGGACCTTATCAAGGTTTGTCAGTTTTTCCATCTGGCAGTAGCTCATTTCAATGCCTGCGAAATGTCCTTCCCATATAATACCAGGATCCGGTCTTCCCTTTGCGAGTGATTCCTTCCACCTTCTCCCTGTATGAGTGAAGGGTGCGTCCCAGGACCAGGCGTCGGTCCCTACAACCCTGACCCCCTGCCTTAATATATGCAGGGTGGCCTCCCTGCCGATCCCGCAGCCCCTTGAGAGATATTCGGAACTTTCCCAGTATATAGAGGCCGCGGTATGCGCGCAGACTATATCCCCTGGTCTCAGCTGATAATCAAGTCTGTCGAGCGCTTTGTCAATATCAGAAGGAACAACCACATATCCGTCAGGCATGTCCGCGAGGTCAAGTACGACCAGATGGCCTACGCACCATTCCAGGGGTATCCGGTCTATTGTCCAGGCATCTCTTTCCTTTGTAGATCTATCCATTACAGGGGCATAGTGATAGGGCGCGTCCATGTGCGTCCCCGTATGTGTCGTCAATGATACTTTCTCCACTGCCCAGCCTTTTCCGTCAGGCAGATCCCTTAGCGGTTCAAGGCCTTCAAAGATGCCGGACATCTCCCTGGCGCCTTCCCGGTGATCGATATAGCTGATCTCCGGGATCATGAAAGGAGGGTCGCTTGGAAGTCCGTTCTCGATAGCGACAGATAGGTCGATATATTCTACATATATGTCCTGACGGGGGGTATTTATTAAACCTTGCATATTATAACTCCAAAGATATTTTTTAAAAAATGGGTCTTGCCTGCCTCACAAGTTAGATATGCAAGGTCCTAAAAGGAAATTACCGAGTATAAATACAAGTTCTGTGCCGTTACAGTACAGCATATATACGGATAATTTCAATAAATTATTCACTGCTGTTCATATAGAAAAAGATAAAGAAATTCCTATTACAGGCCGATAGAGATTTTTAATAAGATAATGAGCAGGTTTAAGTTTATCGGAAAATTTATTGATAAATTAACTGGTTGACTCGAATCACCAAACATTACTGACGTTTAAAACCTTACAATAATTCTGCTCTTATGACATGAATATAATTTTTATATTGACAATATTTATTTATTGAGGCAGAAGAAATAGATTTTTGAAAATTGACACAGAAAGGATGTGATTATCATGATTTGTAAAACCACCAAGCCGGGCGTAGATTGTTTCTTCATGACCAGCAATGGCTGCCAGTTCCCAGGAGGGACATGCAAACCGGTTATAGACAAATGTGAAGGTTGCCAGAAGGCGCAGGATTTCCCTACCGGAAGGTATTGTATAGTTTTTCCTGATCCGGCCTCTAAATGGAGGTTCGGCAATTGTAATATGGCCACCCATATTAAGGTCGCTGCCCCAAAGCCTGCTCAGAAATTAAATCCGATCAAGGCCTCCAAACGCGGCGGTCAATAATAAAAAGGTAACCTCCCGCATTATAATTTTTACTCAGGATCAAATCATACTATGCAACTGATCCATGAGAGAGGTGAGGTCTATCTACACCTCCAGGCATGCAAGAAACTCCCTGTTTCCTTCAGGTCCAAGGATGGGGGATGGCAAGGTCCCTGTTATTTTCAAATTTTGTTCCTTAAAAAATCTGTTCAGGGTCTCAATTACCTCCCTGTGCACTGACGGGTCTCTGACCACCCCCTTTTTCCCTACCTGATGTCTCCCTGCCTCAAACTGGGGCTTGATCAGGGCGATTATAAAGGCGCTTTTTGGGAGCAGATTTAAGAGTGCCGGTATGATGAGTTTGAGTGAAATGAAGGAGACGTCAATTACGGCCCCGTCCAGGGGAGTTTTTATATCTTCAGGTGTAAGGAAACGCGCGTTTGTCTTTTCAAGCAGTGTCACCCTTGTATCCTGCCGCAGACGCCAGTGAAACTGACCATGTCCTACATCAACAGCAATAACTTTTTCTGCTCCCCTTTTAAGAAGGCAGTCCGTAAATCCTCCTGTTGAGGCCCCTATGTCAATGACAGTCAGTCCTCTGACATCAATATTAAAATGCTCAAGGGCTGCCTCAAGCTTCAGGCCGCCCCTGCTCACATAGGGCATGGTTTTATTTTTTACTGAGACATCCGCCATAGCATCGACGCTGTGGCCGGGCTTTTCGGCCCTGATGCCGTTTACCTCAACCTCGCCGGCCATGATCATGGCCTTTGCCTTTTCACGGCTTTCTGCCAATCCCCTTTCAAAGAGCAGGATATCGAGTCTTATCTTGTCTTTGATGATGTAGTTACTCCTTTAATTTTTAAATAGCTGTCTTACAGCTTCTGCTATGCCCTTTGCATCGAGCCCCAGGCTCTCCCTGAGGACCTTTGTGGGGCCCTGTTCGATGAATCTGTCCGGAAGGCCTATCCTCTTTATTATGATATCCCTGATTCCGTTTTCATTAAAAAGCTCAAGTATTGCACTTCCAAAACCCCCTTGGATAATATTTTCTTCTACGGTTAAGACCCTGCGGCCTTGTGCTTGCGCCCATTCTATAAGCCTCTTATCCAGGGGTTTTACGCTTCGACAGTTAATTACGCCTGCTGAAATGCCTTCATTTTCAAGAATCTCCGCAGCTTGCATTGATGGATACACCATGCTTCCAAGTGCGAAGATCACAATATCCCTGCCTTCTCTCAATGGTTCGGATTCGCCTATGGGGATGGCCTTCAGATCGACATCAAGAGGCACGCCTATCCCGGCCCCTCTCGGATATCTTATGGCAATCGGTCCGTTATGATTCAAGGCCGTGAAAAGCATGTGCCTTAATTCGTTTTCATCCTTTGGGGCCATGACCGTCATGTTAGGAAGGCTTCTCATGTAGGTTATATCAAAATGACCGTGATGCGTCGGCCCGTCATCTCCCACAAGTCCGCCCCTGTCAAGGCAGAATACAACAGGCAGATCAGGGAGGCATACATCATGGATTACCTGGTCAAATGCCCTCTGGAGAAACGTGGAATAGATTGCAACAAAGGGTTTAAAACCTTCTGTTGCAAGCCCGGCGGCAAAGGTTACTGCATGCTGCTCTGCTATTCCCACGTCGAGAAAACGTGCGGGGAATTTTTTTGCAAATTCATTGAGACCTGTACCTTCGGGCATGGCGGCTGTTATGGCGAATATCCTCTTATCCCTTGCCGCCAGTTCGACCATGGTGTCCCCGAATACCCTGGTATAGTTCGGGGCGGTCTGACCTGCAGGCTTTACAGGCAAGCCTGTGGATATATCAAAGGGACCGACTCCATGGAAAAAGACCGGATTTTTTTCGGCAGGTCCATAACCCTTTCCCTTTACAGTCATAATATGTATCAGGACAGGCCCCTTGATGTTTCTGGTGTTTTTCAGTGTATCAATAAGGAGATCAAGCCTATGCCCGTTGATCGGGCCGATATACTGAAATTTGAATGCCTCAAAGAGCATGCCTGGGGTAAAAAAGGTCATGAGGGAGTCTTCGCTTTTTTTTATGAGCCCCAGTATATTTTCACCCATTCCGGGCACGGATTTCAGGAAGTTTCCGAGGTCATTTTTAAAATTGACAAAGCGCCTGCCGGTCATCTTGCGGCTTATGAAAGAAGAGAAGGCCCCCACGTTGGGCGATATGGACATCTCATTATCGTTAAGGATCACGATAAGGTCTTTTTCAGTGTGGCCCGCCTGGTTCATGCCTTCATATGCCATGCCAGCGCTCATTGAACCGTCGCCAATAACGGCGATTACCTTCGAGTTTTCTCCTTTAAGCTCCTTTCCGGTTGTCATCCCTAGGCCGGCGGAGATGGAAGTGCTGCTGTGTCCTGTGTCAAAGGCGTCATGTGCGCTTTCCGACATCTTAGGGAAACCGCTTATACCCTTATATGAGCGGAGAGTATGAAACAGGTCCCTCCTTCCGGTAAGGAGTTTATGTGCATACGCCTGGTGCCCGACATCCCATACCACTTTATCTTCAGGTGTGTTGAAGACATAATGTATGGCTATTGTGAGTTCCACTACTCCAAGGCTGGGCGCAAGGTGGCCGCCCGTTCTCGATACCGTTTTTATCATCTCCTGCCTGATCTCTTCTGCAAGCGTCTCCAGTTGTTTTATGGAGAGCCCCTTGATATCGGCAGGGCTGTTGATGTTGTCCAGAATATTGGCTTTTATTTCTTGATCCATTATTTTTTTCTCTCACTTATATATCGCGCGATATGCCTTAGGGGATCCGCCCTGGTGTCAAAGCGGCCCAGGGCCTCTATAGCATAATCTATCGATTCACTCAGGATTTTCTTTGATTCATTCAGGCCATAAACTGAAGGAAAGGTATTCTTGCCTTTTTTCGAGTCGCCACCCGTGCCCTTGCCCATTTCCTCGGCATTCCCTTCTATATCAAGGATATCATCTGCAATCTGAAAGGCAAGGCCTATCTTTTGTCCGTAAATAGTGATGTCATTCAGGTGTTCCTGCGAGCATCCTCCAAGTATTGCCCCTGACGTGACAGAGGCCGTAATGAGGGCGCCTGTCTTGTGGCTGTGTATATAGCCCATGATGGAAGAGTCAATATCCTTTCCTTCGGACAGGATATCCATTGCCTGCCCTCCTACCATGCCCTGCCAACCCGATGCCGTTGCAATAAGGCCGATGATCTTTTTAATGACATCGGCAGCGCCTGTGCCGGATAGTTCAAGCCTCGCAAGTATGGCGAAGGCCTCCGTAAGAAGCCCGTCTCCGGCAAGTATGGCTATTGCCTCACCGAAGGTCTTGTGACTTGTAGGTTTTCCCCTTCTTAAATCGTCGTTGTCCATAGCCGGAAGGTCATCATGGATAAGGGAATAGGTATGTATCATTTCAAGCGCGCATGCGGCGGGCAGGACCTTTTCCGCATCACCGCCAACTGCCTCGGCCCCGGAAATGCACAATATCGGCCTGAGCCTTTTGCCGCCGGCGAAGAGGCTGTAGTTCATGGCCTCAATAAGTTTACCCGCATGGCCATGAGGTCCAGGCATATATCTTTTCAGCGCCTCATCCACCTTGGCCCTCTTATCCGCAAGGTATGTCTTTATGTCCATTTACAAGTCCTCTTCGTTCTTTTCGATATCAAAGGGCCTGTGAACATATCCTGTGTCGCCTTCCTTGACGAGCATGGTTACCTTTTGCTCGACCTCTTCGAGTTTTTCCGAACAGAACTTGATCAGTCTCATCCCCTCTTCAAAGACCTTCAGGGATTCTTCAAGGGGGAGATCGCCTTTTTCAAGTTCATGGACGATATCCTCCAGTCTCTTCATTGATGTCTCAAAATTTTTCTGGGCCATTATTCCTCCAGTCCCTTGCTGATATCTACAAGTGTAAGGGGGTTTACCCTTGATCCGTTTATTCTCACGCCCCAGTGCAGGTGAGGGCCTGTCGCTCGGCCTGTAGAACCGGCAAGGCCTATGACCTGGCCTTTTTCGACGGTATCGCCGGCTTTGACCAGTATTTTATCAAGATGAAAATACATGCTTATGATCCCTCCGCCGTGATCCAGAAACACGGAATTTCCCGTAAAGAAATGATCCGCGACAAGGATCGCTTTTCCGTTATTGGTTGACTTTACAGGGTCGCCTGTGCCGGCCCTGAGATCCACACCCGTGTGTGGTGATCTTTCAAGGTTGTTTATAACGCTTCTTTTTCCGAAGGGCCCGACTATGTCTCCGTCAACAGGCATAATAAAAGCGCTGCTCCATTTCGGCAATGTGATATCCGCTTCCCAGAGGGCATTTACCTCTGCCGATTCCTTTTCCACTCTATTCAGGGATTCCTTGCCCAGCTCAACCTTTTCCTTTGGAAGTGTCAGATTGCGAACCCCGTAATCCTTATCAACCACTTGGATATAATAGTCCTTCTCAAAATCAGATAACGGCATTTGTATAATCGCCTTATATTTCCCCAGGGTGCTGTTCAGGTCAGCGGCAAGAAATCCCTGCCAGAGGGAGCGGTCCCGGTTGAAAAAAAGCGAGATCTCCTTTTCCATCCATATCACCCGGGGGCCTTCTTCCATCCCGGCCTTTATGCTTAAAAGTATTATATCTCCCCGCGCCATCTCGGTTGATGAAAAGGAGATATGGGAGCCGGATAATGAGTTGGAGTCTGTAGGCGTCAATAAAAAACAGGCCATTAAAAAAAATACGATATAAAAAAGTCTCATTTCTTTTCAATCCCCTTTAATCTTGATCTTTTCTATCCTGCAATCGAGTTCACCTTTATTAAGCATTATCCTAACCGCATCCCCGATTTCAAGGCCCTCAACAGAACTCAATGCCCTTTTTTCCGGCAGTTTTAATGCAATGCTATAACCCCTTTCAAGGATTGAATAGGGGCTGAGGGTCTTAATCTTTTCGGCCAGGAGATCAAGCCCCATGGATTTTTCATGAAGCACCCTCAATATAACATGTTGAAGCATATGTCTATTAAAGATAAGGGTCTGTCCAAGGGAATAGATCGTTTTTCCCGGGGAATGGGATAACAGACTGCGTTCTTCTGAGTCCAGCTTTGACCGCTTATCCGAGATGGCCCGGCCCGCCGCCCTGACAATTCGATTATTAAGGTCATCAAGATGCAGCCACGAGTCTGCCAGTCTTCTTCTGGGGTCCCGCAGCCCCTTTTTAAGCATTATGACAGCCTGATTAAGATTTCGCAACTTTGCGTCAAAGAACGATTTTATGCGATCCCTGATACTGTCAAGCTCTTTGTAAAGCCCCTCTTTTTCGGCGACTATCATCTCAGCAGCAGCAGAGGGTGTAGGCGCCCTGAAGTCGGCCGCGAGATCTGAGATGGTGATATCTATTTCATGACCCACGGCGGATACGACCGGGATGTCGGAAGCCCTTATGGCCAGAGCAAGACCTTCGTTATTAAATGCCCAAAGGTCCTCCAGAGAGCCTCCTCCCCTGGTGAGGACAATAATATCCGCATCAAGTTCACGGTTTGCAATCTTCAGCGCATCGATCATCTCAGGGGCCGCATCCTCTCCCTGCACCTTTACCGGGATTACGGTAATCCTGACGTTCGTGAATCTCCTGTGAATGATCTTCAGAAAATCCCTTATGGCCGCGCCGGTAGGCGATGTAATAACAGCGATATGCCGGGGCAGAAAAGGCAGGGGTCTTTTTATCTTTTCATCGAATAAACCCTGTGCAGACAGTTTCCTCTTCAACTGATCAAAGGCAAGGGCCATGGCCCCAAGGCCAAGGGGCTCCATATAATCGAGGAGGATCTGGTATTCCCCGCGGGGTTCATATACGCTTATCCTTCCCCTTACTATCACCTTCATCCCGTCTTCTGGCGTAAATCCGAGATGCCTGATCTGGGGACGGAACATGACCGCCCTGATCTGGGC
>JAFGIC010000077.1 GCA_016929815.1 Deltaproteobacteria bacterium | reverse complement strand
TTTTAAGGGCTTCCGAATAGCATAAAGACATCAGCCGGTGATCCGCCACGGATTGAGACCGCTGATTATCCGTCAACCATTTTAACAGAGGAGAATACCTTGAAACTCAAACACACTGTCATTCACCTACTTTCCCCACTGCTGATATTCATGATCGGTATATACACTGCAACTGCAGCACAGTTGCCTGGAAACGCGCCTTCTGTCGCCGCTCCTGCAGCAGCACTCCCCTCGGTCCTGAAAAATTCGCCTGAACTGGCATTAATGCTTAAAAACTGGGACAGCCAGTCCGCCCTTGCCCTGGAGATGGATCGACAGGCGCCTCAAAAGGTCCTGAACCGCACTGCCATGAAAGGCATCCAGGTGAATACAGGCACAGGTGAAAAGGTGGCTTTAAGCACCGTCTATGACCAGACCTTCACGGCCCACGCAGCCCTCGGCAGCCAGTTGAATAAAATCCCATCCGCGGCCCTGGTAGGCAAGCTGCAGCTCAACGAGGCGATAGTGGAATTCCCGGACAGCCTTGTCATGGTCCGCCAGGTAAGGGTGGTCATTCGCGACCCTAAACAGGCCGCGGCGTCAGCCCCCGAGCTGGCATCCTTCCTGGCCCCTGTTGACCAGTCGTCCGTGTCCAACGCGACCGTTGCCTCCCTTCCCGCTGATGAGCAGGAGGCCTTTCGCCGCTTTCTTAAGGAAGAGCTTCTCCTCCTGGACCCTGACGACCCGCTGCGTCAGGCCCTTTCAGGCGGAGGAGAGGACGCGGTTCTTCGCGCTGCACTGAGCGGCGCCGGCGTCTTTGATGTCACCGATGAGGTGGTTATTGAACGGAGCGTTTATAATGACGGAAGTCTTCGTCTTTCGGCACAGATGCGTCCCCTCACGCTGCAGCAGAAGCAGACCTCCGGTACAAAGGCGCTTGGATCCGCGGCGATTGCAAAGCAAAACAGCGCTATTCCTGACAGCCTTTTAAATAGGCAGTCGGATAGGGAATACCGGTATGAAAAGGGGGAAAAGGCCGAGGGCAGCCTTGAGATCAGCGAGTCTTTTCTTGCAGGATTCACCCTGGGCCAGGAATTTAAGTGGGAGCGCAGGTGGAACTTCGGCTGCGGTTTCCTGCGCCTGACCTATACGGTAGGATATGGTTTCGGTCTGCGCATACCCCTCAGGCTGGAGGGCGCCCTGACTCCTACACGCATCGAGCGCAGCGCCGTGGATGATTCCGGGCATGACCTGACACTCAGTTTGCGCGCTTTCGCCCTTGATGCGGATAAAGATTATTACACTGCTGTAGGCATCCCACCGACCCAGCTATTTGACGGTCAGGAATTCGTGCTTCAGGCTGGCGCAACCTTCAGCTACAAGCTCTACGCCCTGGGTAAAGACTGGGTTAAGGGATCATTGAGCGACGGTGCATTCAACCGGAGCTGCGACTTTACCCCGCCACTGGGAGGCGCATCCCGTGAGTTATTCTCCATTGACATACCTCCGGAGGTCACACAAACCACCCTGTCGGCAAATGCGCTCAAGGGTTATTTGCAGCTGGGTTTTGTCATGCTCGGCAGCGGCACTGCCTTGAGCCAGGCCACCCTCCTGGCAGACAACTCGACGGCAGCACAGAAGTCTCTGCAAATGCCCAATTCAGCATCAGTCACCAAGACCCTGCGCTTGCAGCCTCTTTCCGCCGGGTCCCCTGGCACGGTTCAGGAGCAGAAATACGGGCTGCGCATTGACGCGCCCCAGTATTTCCTGACCCTTCTGCCTACCGCGCGCGTGAGGGTCGGAATGGCCATTTCGGCAGGAAGACTCAAACGATCAGTCAACACGGACTGGATTAATGTTGTAACATTAAACCTGGGGCAGATAAAACTTTCGCCCCATGCCGGTACACGCGCCTCTTATGAATGGAACGACGGAGTGCGCATATTCGAGACACGCGCCCGGTCAGGCATGCCTTCCGAGCAACAGATGAAGTCTATGCAGAAGGCCATACAGCAGGGGCAGTAAAAAAAGATCTTATGAATTGAAATTGAGTTACTAAACATAGAAAAATGTTGAATATTTCCCCTATCGGCATGACCCGATAGGGGAAATCAGATATGGCGCTATGAAAAATCCTGACAGAAAAAAAGTATCAAGACTTGAAGACCTGCCGAATATCGGAAAGACCATGGCCGACGATCTCCGGCTGATCGGCATTGACCATCCGAAAAGGCTTATCGGCAAAGATCCGTTCAAACTATATGATAAGCTGTGCAGGGCAACCGGAAGCAGACAGGATCCCTGTGTTATCGACGTCTTCATGTCGGTTGTGCATTTCATGGAAGGCGGAGAGCCGCTGCCCTGGTGGTCGTTTACCGAGAAAAGAAAAAGGCGCAAAAAGATACCTTGACAATATCTCCCGATACACCCATAATGGTTCCATAATGAAACCGTTATAGAGGAAGATATGCATACAATAACAGTGAAAAATATCCCAACAGAGATCTATCAAAAGCTGAAACAATCCGCTGAGAGCAGCCATCGAAGTATCAATAAGGAAATAATCGCCTGCATTGAACAGGGGGTTGGGAGCCAGAAGATGGATGCTGACATTATCCTCTCAAGGGCTCGAAAACTCAGGTCAAAAACAGCCTCTTTTAAAATTAGCGATAAAGAAATCACCAGTGCAAAAAATGCCGGAAGGCTATGATTGTAACGGACACAAATATAATAGTATATTTATTTCTTACCGGTGATCGTTCCAAACAGGCAGAAAAGGCATTCCTCAAAGATCCTTCCTGGGCCGCGCCGATCCTATGGCGGAGCGAATTTCTCAATGTGCTGACTCTCTACATTCGAAAAGAGATCCTTATACTGGAGGAAGCACAGGAAATAATGGAAGAAGCCATGGAATTAATGCGGGGCAGGGAGTATGAAGTTGCCCCCCAGCAGGTTCTTAAACTGGCTGTAAATAGTACATGCTCTGCATATGATTGCGAGTTCATTGCGCTTGCCAATGATCTCGCCTCATCTTTGGTAACAGTCGATAAACAAATCCTCCATCAGTTTCCTGATATAGCCGTCTCACTCGATCAATTTGCAGCCGATTAAGAGTAAGACATCCGGCCAATTATCGCTACTTATCGCCCATTGCAGAAAATCAGAAAAAATAAAATGACTTTCACTTGGCCCCTTGAATCCTCGAACCCTTGATCCCTAAAGCTATCGGCTTTAGCTGATAATAGTAGTTTACTTCAATACAAACTTAACAGGCGCATTAACTATACAGTCAACAGCCTCTCCATACAAGGTAGCCGGTTCAAAACTATACTTCTCGATAGCCGCTACAGCCGCTTCATCAAACACATCTTCAGGTTCCGATTCAGTTACCTTTACATCCCTTACAGTGCCTTCCTTTGTTACAATAAATTGAATGGTCACTTCCCCCTCAATATTTTCTCTAATTGCTAAAAATGGATATTGGGGAGGGACTGATTGGAGAACCTGTGGTGGAGTATCAACCTCGGCTAATCCATATGCATCTCCGTCATTATAGCTCTCGGTTTCTTTCGGTTCTTCCTTTGCTATGTCGGAAGATGCCAAAGGAGCAGATAAAGATTCACCCAGTTCATAAAGTCGCTTGGCATAAAAACCGGCTTCATCTGTCTGTTCCAGATAATTTGATAATTTATAAAGCGCCTCAATGACATTTATATCAGTGCCGCCGGAGAGCTGATTTACCCTTTCGAATACGCGTTTTGCCTCTGTATAATTCTCAGCACTAAAATAACATAATGCCGCATTTCTGAGATATTCCAAATCCTCCCCAGGAATTACTTCAAAGCACTTTTGGAAAAGTTCCGCTCCCTCAAGATATGCTTGTCTATCATTATTTTCTTGCGCATAATTAACAATACATTGCGCTTGATTGACTAAAAAATCCGTCCTATCAGGATACATATCGTAGGCCTCTTCAAAAATATCTGCCGCATCATAGAACTTATTTTGATTAAAATTGGCCAATGCCAACATTGAATAAAGTGTATCGGGTTTGTAAGCAGGATTTGTGGCAAGATAATCCTCAAGTATTTTTTCGGTGGCATTATAATCATTCGCCTGCAATGCCTCGCTTGCCTCCACCAAGGCCTTTTGCCCAATTTGGGTCATTTCACCCTGACCTTTTGTCTCCGCAAAACCTGTTAGCGTGAAAAAGACAAAACCCGTTACTATAAGCAGAGCAACAGCCATAACCGTCATTTTTGATGATAATTTTTTATAATTAATGATCATTTTAAGCCTCCTTTTCATCTGAGTTTTGTTTTCAAGGATCCCGGCCATTGAAGGCAACTGCCGGTTCCGACAATATCTTTCCAGAAAACTGACTATGGCATTCGCATATTCCGTTGACTGATGATGCTTTAGCTTCGCCAGTACAGATGCGTCACATGCCGATTCCTGATCTATACGCATCTGGTAAAAGGCAAACCAGACCAGCGGATTGAACCAGTGTATCACCTGAAAGAGCGTGATAAGGCAGGATACTGCTATGTCATGG
>JAFGIC010000076.1 GCA_016929815.1 Deltaproteobacteria bacterium | reverse complement strand
GTCGGATGGATCAATATGCAGTTGACTTAACCGGAAGGTGATGCCCCAAGGTTTAGAGCAATAACAAGGAGTACAAATGTTATTACAGAGAAAGCAGAAAATCCTCCAGTTGAATATGCTCGATGCCCTTATAAGAACTGCCGGCTATTGTATACATTGATACTACCTTTTTTTGTAGTTGTCAGGGATCGCCTAGAGTGGGCGTTCAATGTAATCCGGGATCTTCATATCACCTCTTTCTGGCATTTATAGTCAATAGATATTGAGTTTACACAATATTTGCTTATTACAAACAACAAAAATTTCAATGAAATAAATTTTAAATTTTCTCGTCTTTACAATAAGGGACAGGAAAAGACAGTATATCGATAATGTTAACTTCCAGTCTTGCCTTCAGTTTTGGAATCTCTGTGGTGGAATAAGTATGACAATCAGATAATCACTTTTTGGAAAGAAGGAGAAAGATGCAATATTATTATTGGCCTCTTTGATTTTCGACTCAAAATCAAACTATCCTTTTGTCCATATGGGTGACAGGGAGTTTGGCCGTATTTTATATATATGTCTGTTCTTCTTTGTAGATGACTTTTCCCTTTGATAATATCTCGCTTACAAATTCGGCCTTGTCATGTTCGAAAAAGACATGCTTGCTGAAGGGTAAAGGTTCAATATCAGGTGTGACCTTTCTTCTCAGTTTTAAAAGCCCTTTCATCTCTAAAAAAGGGCCTTCCCCGAAATCATCCGAAAAAACGGCCACGTCTATGTCGCTGTAGTCTCCCGCTTTGCCTGCCGCATGGGAGCCAAACAATGTAACCGCATAGACATTATATGAATCTCTGAGAAGCCTGATATATTCTTTTAACTCTGCATTTATACTGCGTGTTCTTTTAGCCATGAGACCAGCGCTCCGGTTTTTTTAAGTATATCTTTCGCCTTAATATCATCTTATTATTTTATGACCTTTTTCCTGACTACAGTCAAATTCATTTAATAAATCCATGGCATATTCCATGACCTGGAAAGAGGTCTTTTCAAAGGCCATATTCAGAAGCGCCACCGGCAGCATCATTACCTGTCTCCACTGCAGTGTAGAGGCGCTTATGGCTATAGACTTATCCCTGGCCACTGCCCGTTCTTATCCGGAACAGGCCTTTTCTTTTTAGAGGCATTATGCCTTACTGGGTCTATATCATTCAAAGTGAATCCACAGGGAGATATTACTGCGGCCAATCCAGCGATCCACAACGCCGACTTCGATAGCACAATGACCCGGATTACCAATTATCAAAGACGACCAAACGGTTTGCCGGCCCCTGGAATTTGATACGGACACAGGAGTGTCAAGATCGCAGCGAAGCCAGCATACTTGAACGAGGAATAAAAAAGCGAGGTATTCAAGGTACCTGGAAAAAGATAAGTCGGTAGAGTCCAGCCATGGGCGGGATTAACCACTTGGTCGGAACCAGTCGAAGATCCCGTCTTCAGCGGGATTCGAGTCTGTCCCGGGGGACTCGTTCTGGTCTCGAACAACGATAAAGGTGAGAAATTCCAAAGTTCAGATAACTGCTATACCTGAATCTTTCGTTATTTTGATAATCAACTGAAAAGTAGTTTTCAATTTCGAAGGTTTTAAAACCGGGATTATGCAATTTTTCCCAAATGTCTAAAAAATTCAAAGGTATTTCTATTTCTAATCCAGTTCCTGATCAGGTCATTAGTCCCTGCAGGGTTTAAGCTATAGGGGGAAAATGGGGAAAGACCAGCAGGTCAGAAGATGGAAGACAGAAATCGGCGGTCTGATATCAGAGATCTGGAAAATTAAAGGCAGAAATCTGTAAAAACAAAGATGAACGTCGAACATTAAACGCGCAACGGCCAACATCGAATGAGAATATAAGTTGAAACGGGGAAAAGACCCGAAAGACAGCTGGGGAAGACAGCCAGCCGATTGCCACTTAACCATAACCCCTTGTCTAAGCCTCTTTAATGATGTCCGGTTGACAACTATATTATAATATGTACAATGTACATATGAACGAGTTGAGATTTGAATGGGATAAGCGAAAAGAAAGGGCCAACATCAAAAAACACGGCGTTTCTTTTAATGAGGCTCAATCCGTATTTTATGATGAAAATGCCATACAGTATTTTGATCCCGACCATTCAGATGATGAAAACCGCTTCATCCTTCTTGGAATAAGCTACAAACTCCGCGCTATCGTTGTCTGCCACTGTTTCCGGGAAAGTGAGACAATTGTCAGAATTATTTCAGCGAGAAAGGCGGATAGTGATGAAGAAAATGAATATTGGAGCAACAGACGATGAGAGATCATTATAACTTTTCAAAAATGAAAGGGCGCAGAAATCCTTATATAAAATACCTGAAACAACCGGTAACTATGCGGCTGGACCGGGACACGGTCTCATACTTTAAGTCCATATCGGAAGAAACAGGCATCCCTTACCAAAGCCTGATCAATCTTTATCTGCGTGACTGCGCGGTCAACCAAAGAAAACTGCATATAAAATGGCAACCCTCAAATGTCGAACCTGGCTCTTGATATCGAATGAAACCTTTGGGGGTCTGCATCTGGCCCATCTTTTATTCCTATGCCTGGTACGCCTTGAGCTCCATCAGGACAATGTGGTCCAGCGATTTTGCAAACACTCATTTATACTGCCTCCAAAAGGTTTATTGAAACAGCCGACAATCCCCCTTAGCAAGTCCTTAGATATGCCCCGATGAAGGAAACCTGGGCCTTTCACCGCCGTTGCCTCTAAAAGAGGTCAACGGCGTTCAGGTGAAGGGTTTCAAATTTCTGTTCCTAGACCTTCTTCAGGTACCCGGTCGCGCTGTTGCCTGCCAGGAATCCGCTGGACACGGCCCAGGAAAGATCGTTGATTGCCTGGCGCTTGTGGCCGTTAAAGGCGCAGTGACGTCCTGTGGCAAAGTCGCCTGTGACAAAGAGGCCTTCCACAAGCGACTTTTGGTCGGCCTTATATGCCTGCATATCCGGGTTGACCTTGACCCCGCCGAAGGCGCCGTCATTGCCGAGGGTTGTCCTGGATGCATAAAGAGGCGGCATAAAAAAAGGCAGGGTCAGAGACCCTGCCTTTCACTTAAGCCTTGCACCTTGTGCTTACATTTTTTATTACACCTGCGAGGCTGTAAAGAATGCGCTTCGTATCACCTTATAGATCCTGCCGCCGTTCCCTGTGCAATCGCCCAGCAGAAGGACCTCATCCGCTGAGCCTATAAATTTTTCGGCCTCATCCATCCTCGGCTTAAGCCCGGACCAGATTATAATGCTGTCGGCCTTTACGGAGTTTTCAGTACCCTTTTCATCCGTGTAGGTCACCTTGCCTCCGGTAATGTCCTTTACCGCGGTCTTCATGAAATATTTGAAATTGGGATGGTTCTTGTATATCCTCTCCTGGTTGCCCACATTGTGTGGACCCGCATCTTCCGCATCTATCATCTCATCCCCCGGCGCAAGCACCGTTATCTTATGTCCGTCCTTTACAATCCCTACTGCTGCCTCCGTTCCGATCTTTCCTGCGCCGATCATCACCACATTCTCTCCCAGGGCCGATTTATTGCTGTAGCAGGTCAGGATGTTAAATACATTCGCGGCATCAGAGCCTTTCATTTTTGACTCAATAACATCGGCGCCGGTTGCCACCAGTACAGTATCAAATCCTGCTGTCTTAATCATCTCAGGTGTTGCAGTCGTATTCAGCCTGATCTCGATCCCTGTCTTCTCCACCTGGTGAATCAGGTAATCCTTGAAGACCTTCATATTCCATCTCCACTTGCTGTAGTCAGAGAATTTTATCAGTCCGCCAAGCGCCGAATCCTTCTCAAAGATTGTAACCTTGTGGCCCCTCTCTGCGGCTGTGATGGCCGCCTTCATTCCGGCCGGCCCCCCGCCTATCACCGCAACATTCTTTTTCATCAAAGGCGCTGTGATGTTCTGAAGTTTATATGCAGGCGTTCCCCATTTCGGATTCAAGTCACACATTGCAATATGAGGCCCCTTCAGCATGCTGATCGCATGGCAGTCATGACACTGATAGCATTGAAGCACATCATCCGCCCTGCCTGCCGCCACCTTCTTGACCAGTTCAGGATCGCAGAAAAGCGGTGTCGCCATGCCGACCATATCTGTCCTGCCTTCCTCAATAAACCGGTCGTTCTGTACAGGGTCATGGAACCCTGCGCCTGCGCACGTGAGGATCTTCAAGCCTGCCTTCTTGACTGCCTCTGCATAGGCAAGGCTCCACGGCTTGTCCTGGTCCTGGCAAAAGCTGTTGGGGTGCTCACTGCCCGCACGCAGAAATACAAAGTCAGCCACGCCGTCAATCTTTCTTACATCTTCAACTGCCTTTTCCAGTTCCTCCTCTGTGGGCTGGTTAGGGTATCTGATCCCTACATAACTCTGTTCCTTGCTCGTGCCGAAGGCTGCATAGCTGAGATATACCATTACAATAAGACCGGTTGAATTCCTTATCGCCTCCAGGACCGCTCGGTCGGTGGACCTTGTCTGATACACGTCATAACCGAAGGCCTCATATTCCTTAGCCTCCTTTACTATATCCTCAATACTCTGGGAGGCGCCTCCGGGCATACCACCGCCCATCCTGCTGCTTGTTCCCTGCAATTTTGCCATTGCTTCCGATGCCTTCTGCATGCCGATGATATCATTCTGGCCTGATACCTCACCGGGCCCGAGAGAGACAACCGTGCCGCTGCCTCTGACAACGTTTCCGGGAAGGGCGGAGCTTAAAATCAGGGAGCCCTCGGTATGGATATCATTAATCATCCGTTCAACATAGCTCCAGACCGGGGGGATGTCTTCCCATTTATCATTTCCAATGTGCTGCCAGCTGTTCACGGCCTCATACACCCAGTCCTCCAGGCCGTCGGCCTTTGTATAATATTTTTTCGGGTACGCTCCAAAATGGGTGCTCATCGTGACAATTGCAGCGTTTTTGGCCATATTTAAATAGTGGTTTCTGAATGTCTCGGAGGGGTAATTCTCCGGCCCCTGCATCGTCAGATTTGGAGATTGTGTATGGATTATCCTGTTCTTCAACACCTTGTTTCTTATCCTTAAAGGTGATAGAAGATTGGGACACCTGTAGCCTGCCGCCTTTATACTGGCAATCCCGGACTGCTCGGCTGCCATTGCCGCATGCGTTCCAAACCCCGCGAATTTTTTATAGGTCAGGGCACAAGCGGATGCCGCACCTGCGGCCATCAGAAATTGACGTCTTCCCATCAGCATTTTAATTAGATTCATGATCCCTCCTTTTTGAATATTAAGATATAGAACTATTTTAAGGAGCGC
>JAFGIC010000075.1 GCA_016929815.1 Deltaproteobacteria bacterium | reverse complement strand
TCTAAAATTAAATTAAGCAAATCACCTGGAGAAAGAGTCGAGGCAGTAGAATATCTAAGGAGACAATCCCATGGAAGTTCAGAAAGACTTCAAAGAGTTGCTGGAGTTGTTCAACGTTTACAAAGTTAATTGATGGAGAGATGTTAAGATGGACATGAACAGAAAACTGGTGAAGAAAATTTCTGTCGATGAAGACACAGACGACGGATATGTCAAGGCGGAAAAGAGTGAATTATTTTCGATTATCTGGGAGATCACTAAGGATAATTGGGCCTTTTTGAGGGTACAGGATGTTGAACGAAGATTACAGAGATATGTTGCAACTATTATCAGAAGAACAAGTTGATTTCATGATAGTGGGTTGATGTAAGAGAAAGGGATGAACTCGACATAAAAATATTAACAAAAAAGAAAAATTAAAAATTATTTTAGTTTAATTGCCTGCTGATTGTTAAAGGAGGCTTATATGGTAAAAATCAATCCAATCAAGTTACAAGGCAATTGGTTTGAAGGATTTGCCCTTGATTTACATACTGTCAGCAGCGAATTTTTAGGGTCTGATGAATTCGGTCATGAAATCTTTTACACTAAACGAAGTGAGATCGGAGAACTGCTATATCGGCTTAAATATAAATCAGATAAATCCACCATGGAAGATATTGTGGAAACAGCTGTTGATTTTTTGGTCAATCAATGGAAAATCAGCAGTATAATAGATGTAATATTGCCTGTCCCGTCATCTAAAAGGAGGGCCTTTCAACCGGTGATAAATGTAGGGCGTGAAATAAGTTCTAAGATGATGGTTCCGTCTCATGAAAATTTTTTAAAAAAGGATAGGGAAACGCCGGAATTAAAGAATATTTTTGACTATCACGAAAGGACAGAATTATTAAAGGATGCCTTTGAGATTAAAAACCAATCACTTGTTGGAAAGAATATTCTTCTATTTGATGATCTTTACAGATCAGGTGCCACATGCAACTCCATTACAAAAATTTTGTACGATAAAGGAAGGGTGGGCAAGGTATATGTACTTGCCTTGACCAAGACACGGAGTAAAACATGATTAAAGTCTTTATCGGCGGGTCAAGAAACATAACAAGACTGACAAAGGATATAAAAAACAGAATTGATAATATTATCCAAAAGGGCTACGGCATTCTTATAGGAGATGCTAACGGCGCAGACAAAGCTGTCCAAAAGTATCTGTCCGAGATGGATTATCAAAATGTTCTTGTATTTTGTATGGACAGAGCTTGCAGGAATAATGTTGGCTCATGGGAAATGAGGCATATTGAAGGAAAAGGTAAAATAAAGGATTTCAGCTATTATTCAATTAAAGACCTGGAAATGGCCATAAACGCGGATTACGGCTTTATGCTCTGGGACGGTAAGAGCAAGGGGACATTAAATAATATAATTAATCTGCTTAAGAGACAGAAAAAGGTTCTTGTATATTTCTCCCCGGAAAAAGGATTCTATAATTTAATTTCTTTTTATGAACTGGAAAGGCTTTTATCCAGGTGTGAAAAAAGCGATTTGGAAGATTTTGAAAACAGGTTTGGGGTCTCACAATTTATAAAGAAAGAAACGCAGGTTCAGCAAGAGATCCGTTTCCCTATTTAAAAAATGCAGTGATAAATTTTAATCTTTCTGTATATCACCAAAATTTTGCGTGATATACAGATCTGTAGAATAACTTGTTCCACCGTAATTTATTCGTCAGGAGGTTGATATAAAAGTTAAAATATGATACTGCAACAGCAGGAACATGTTGCTTAACCTGCGTTGAAGCAAAAAGCTCCTGCTGTTGCAGTGTCAATCATATTTTTTCCCTATTATCGCCCTCCGAGACACAAATAAAATTAGAGGAACCAAAAGATGCACCTGACTACGCTTCGCTTCGCAGGTGATCTTTCCATTATGCAAGGCAAGGATATAGCGGGAATAAATTTCTGTTGACATATTAACTAACCTATGCTAACCTAACCTTACACATTAATAAATGGAGGAGGTAAGGTTATGGATGCAAAAGAGAAATTGATTCGTGAAAAAAATTTACTGCTGAGAAAGATAGCTGAATCTGCTCAGCGTAGCCAATCGCAAGAGGTTCTCATTGCTAGTGAGAAGCTCCAAAAAATTGAAAGGTTGATTGAGCGATACGAGCAACTATTGAACGACATGTCCGATTTGGACGCGACTGATTTAACATCGCTACCAACACGAAATGTCAGTGTTAAACTTTTGAATCCGTACAATCATAAAGTTGTGCCGGGGAGAGGCATTGGAAAGACAATTCGAATGGACTTCCTGAAAAAGGTAGGAAAAGCAGGTCTGCAACTCGAACAAATGAGGGGCAGTGTTTATGGAACCCAGTCCGGACGTAAGGTTGGTGTCGCCGTTGCCACGGAACGGAAACCTAATCGCTGGTTTCTGGGTTTGCCTATCGGCATTGATCAGGCTGTATTACTTTGCCAAAGTGAGAGTGGAGATGTTGCCACAATTTGCCTTCCCAAAGACTTCTTCGCTGAGTACGGCGACAAGATGAGCAAGTCGGGTGGTCAGATGAAATTCAACGTAATGCGCAGAGGAAGCGGATACTCACTACTAATCCCAGGAACTGATGGGGTAAACGTATCCAGATTTGTAGAGGACTACTCACAACTTAAATAGTGTATGCATAACCATGACAGGCACCGGATCGCCGATAAAGCTAGCGCCCGGTGATGCCGACGTTGTGTTCAAACCAGGATGAACCAATGTCATTTATACAAGAGTCAACAGTATACGAAAAGACAATCCTTTCCGATCTTCAAGGCGCATGGAGTCTGCTGAGATCCTCCGTGGTTGATGCTGCGGGATTTGAAGGTTGGGATCGTGAATTATTTCACATTGATGAAGCAATGAGCAAGGAGACTATAAATTCCCAGACAGAATGATCGAAATACCTGTTTATCATTATGGATGATAATAATGTGAATGAAAGAGAGCTGATTGAAAAGTGCCGGCTTTTACTGGATGAAAACAGCCGCCTTAAGGAAGAAAACAACTGGTTGAAGGCCAGACTTGGGTTGCCGCAAAACCATCCATCCATAAAACACATACCTGAAATACATGCACAGACAAATCTATTTAACAAAGAACCTAATGTTGATATTTCACCCGTGGTTGTAACCAGCACCTCTGATTCAATTTCAAAGATAAAACTGTTCATGTCCCTTTTTAAAGGGCGGGAAGATGTCTTTGCCACCAGGTGGGAGAATAAAAAGAAGGGAACCTCTGGTTATGCACCTGTCTGTAATAATCAATGGCGGCCGGGGTTATGCGGAATGCCAAAAACCTCATGCGCCAAATGCGCCAATAAGGCATACGCGGCCCTGAATGAGGATGTCATAGAGGAGCATCTGCGCGGGAATATCGTTGTAGGCATCTATCCCATGCTCCCGGATGAGACCTGCTGTTTTCTCGCGATTGATTTTGATGAGGGGGATTGGCAGAGGGATATTTCCGTACTGAGGGATCTCTGCATGGAGTATGAGGTTCCGGTGGCTGTGGAGCGGTCGCGGTCCGGCAAGGGCGGGCATACGTGGTTCTTCTTTGAGACCCCGATACCCGCGGCCCTGGCCAGGAGATTCGGCGCTGCTCTTTTAACCTCCGCCATGAACAGGCGGCATGAGATACGGTTCAACTCCTATGACAGGTTGTTCCCGAGCCAGGACACAATGCCCAAAGGCGGTTTCGGGAACCTGATTGCGCTTCCCTTCCAAAAGACCGCAAGAAAGGAGAATAACAGCGAATTTGTCGATGAATCCTTTTGCGCCTATGAGGATCAATGGGCATATTTATCGTCCATTCAAAAGATCCATGAAGACCGCATTAAAAACCTTGTGTCCGAGTTGGGGCAGGGACATGAACTGGGCGTGTTAAAGGTAGATGAAGAGGATGCGCCAAAGCCTTGGGAGAGACACGTTGTAAACCTGTCGGCAAGTGATTTCCCCGGAAAGGTTGAGATCGTTAAGGCAAACATGCTGTTTATTCCAAAGAAAGGCGTCTCCCAAAGGGCGCTGAATCGTCTGAAGAGGCTGGCCTCCTTTAAAAACCCGATGTTCTTCAGACAGCAGGCGATGCATTTGCCGACCTATGGCCACCCGGTGATTATCTCCTGCGCGGATGAGACAGGGGGGTATCTGTGCCTGCCCAGGGGGTGTGAAACAGAGCTTTCGGATGAATTGAAGAAATATGAGGTTGATGTAAAGATTATTGATAAGACAAATCATGGCAAAAGGATAGCTGTGGAATTCAAGGGCGACTTGAGGGATGAACAGGCCAGGGCGCTTGACGTCCTTTTACAGAATGACATCGGCATATTGTCCGGGACAACGGCATTCGGCAAGACCGTGGTGGCAATAAAACTGATCGCGGAGAGAAAGGTAAATACTCTTATACTTGTTGACAGAGTAAGTCTCCTCTCTCAATGGAAAGACCGGCTGTCGCAGTTTTTAACAATAAATGAACTATTGCCTGAAACGAATGATGCCACGGAAAAGAAGAGGGGTAGAAGGAAAAAGGCTGGCGCAATCGGATGGATCGGGGCGGGCAGGAATAACCTGAGCGGGATTGTGGATATAGCGGTAATGCAATCCCTGAGCCGGTTGGGAGAGGTCAAGGCGTGCGTGAAGGACTATGGGATGATCATTGCTGATGAGTGCCATCATGCACCCGCCTTCAGGTATGAAAATATCCTGAAGACCACGGACGCCAGATATGTCTGCGGCCTTACGGCCACACCCGCGCGAAAGGACGGACACCATCCTATCCTTATTATGCACTGCGGCCCCATACGTTATCGAGACAATCCTAAGACACAGGCCAGGATGCGGCCCTTTGGGCATTATATCATTCCGAGGTTTACAACCATGAAGATCGGTTTGGATCGCGACGAAAGGGATGTCACCATTCAGGACCTTTATTCGGAGATCATTGATAATGAGATGCGCAATCAACAGATTGTTGAAGATGTGTTGAACAATTACAGACAGGGCAGAAACTGCATCATCTTATCACAGAGGATAGCCCATGTTGAATTGCTGGCAAAGATGATAAAGGAGGAGGATGTCCCGGATGTCTTTACACTGACGGGAGGGATGGGGGCAAAGACTACCAGAGAGGTCTTTCAGGAGATATCCGGATGCCCAGAGACGCAAAACCTGATCATTGTTGCCACAGGCGCCTTTATAGGCGAGGGCTTTGACGAGCCGCGTCTTGACACCTTATTTTTAGCCATGCCCATATCATGGAAGGGCACTTTGCAGCAATATGCCGGGAGGCTGCACAGGCTGTTTGAGAATAAAAAGGAGGTGCGCATATATGATTACGCGGACATCCACATAAGGATGCTGGAAAAGATGTATCAAAAACGGCTTTCAGGATATGCCTCGATGGGATACAGGGCAAAGGCCGAGGACATCATCTCGGCGCCTGTGGACATAATCTTTGACAGGGACAATTTCCTGCCGGTGTTCTGCAATGATATGGCCTGCGCCAAAAGGGAGATCCTGATCGTTAGCCCATATATAACTAAAAGGCGCACCCTCCAGATTATGGCGCACCTTAAGATCGCACTGGATAAAAATATCAGGATAATTGTTGTAACCAGGCCTGTGGAAGACTTTAAGGAAAGGGATAGGGTAAATCTGAACATGGCCATGGACCTGTTAGAAGACAACGGGATAAAGGTTGTTTTCAAGTCCAATATCCACCAGAAATTCTCAATAATGGATCAAAGGACCGTCTGGTATGGAAGCATCAATCTCCTGAGTTACGGCAGCGCCCAGGAAAGCATCATGCGCATTGAGAGTCCCAATATTGCAAATGAACTGGTTAAAACAATAAATGGGGGACGTACATAATATTATAAGTTGACAGTTAAATACAATAATGCTAATAAGTTATATATGCCCAGAAAAGCACGAATAGATACGTCAGGCGCCCTTCATCACATTATTGGCCGAGGCATCAACCGTCAGGATATCTTCTCAGACAAGTATGATTATGTTAATTTTTTAAAGCGTTTGGGAGAGATATTAAAGGAGACGGAAACCCCCTGCTATGCATGGGCTCTCATGCCGAACCATTTTCACCTGCTTTTAAGGACAGGCAAAGTACCCATTTCGACCATAATGAGACGGCTTTTAACCGGTTATTCTGTCACCTTTAATAAGAGACATAATCGACTCGGACATCTCTTCCAGAACCGATATAAGTCGATATTATGCCAGGAAGATGCTTATCTGCTGGAACTTGTAAGGTATATCCATCTGAATCCCCTGAGGGCTGGACTGGTTTCCGCCTACAAAGAACTTTCTCGATATCCCTATTGTGGACACGGTGTTATTACAGGCCGTCAAAAGCATGAATGGCAGGATATTAAATTTGTTATGCAAATGTTCGGTGATACTGAAGGCAAGGCCAAAGTCGGGTACAGTGACTTTATGCAAAAGGGTGTAGAACTGGGGAAAAGGCCGGAATTAACAGGAGGAGGTCTTCTTCGGAGCATAGGAGGATGGGAGGCTGTTAAGGGATTGAGGGAATCCGGAGAATATCAGAAGGGCGACGAACGCATTTTGGGCGACGGTGATTTTGTAACAAAGGTTTTATCGCAGGCAGATGAACAACTCCAAATGAAATACCGTATGCGAATGGAAGGTTATAATCTGGAAAGTCTTATAAAAAGAGTTGCAGAGATAATGGTTATGAACCTGGAAGATATAACAGAGAATGGAAAAGATAGAAAAAGATCACAGGCGCGAAGCATTGTATGTTATTGGGCAACTCAGTATCTTGGGACAGAACAGACCCGACTGGCGAAGATGTTCAACCTGAGCCAACCAGCCATCAGTCAGGCCGTTGCTAGAGGGAAAAAGTTGGTAAAGGAGAGATCATATTCTTTTTTGGAATAATCTTATTATCTTATGAACGTCCCCTATTTTAATAAAAAATCCTTTTGGGTGGGTGATCTGTGGGGTGGGACGGCGTCGATGCTGGTGGCATTGCCATCCTCTATTGCCTTCGGGGTGCTTGTGTATTCGACTCTCGGGAGCGAATATGTCGGTGCGGGAGCGCTTGCAGGCATCATTGGGGCCGCATCCCTCGGTCTGATTGCACCGCTTGTGGGGCGCACAAGCGGCCTGATATCGGCCCCCTGCGCACCTGCCGCGGCTGTCCTGTCGTCTTTAACGGCAGGGCTGATCGCCGGCAACAGCGGGTTAGGACCGGCGGACATCATACCGTTGATGGCCCTGACAGCCCTGATATCTGCTCTGTTCCAGATATTATACGGCGCTGTAGGCGGCGGCAGGCTTATCAAGTTCGTGCCGTACCCCGTAATAAGCGGCTATCTTTCAGGCGTTGGGCTCCTTATCGCGATAAGTCAACTGCCTAACTTTTTTTCCCTGCCAAAAGGAACCCCCTTGCTCCGGGGCCTCATCTCGCCTGACCTTTGGGACCTTCGCGGTCTTGCTGTCGGACTTATCGTCATCTCTTTAATATTGTTGTCGCCCCGGATTACAAGAAAGGCGCCGGCCGCTATTATAGGCCTTTTCGGAGGGATGCTGACATACTTTTTATTTGCACTGGTTTCTCCAGGCCTTTTTAATGTCAGCGGAAATCCGCTTATAATAGGCGCTCTTAATGTCCCTGAGTTCTTCCTTGAAGACGTCGCTGGAAGGTTGAAATCACTCTTCTCATTTGACCTTGTTTCATTCAAATTGATCATCGTACCTGCCATAACACTTTCAATCCTATTATCCATCGACACCTTGAAGACCTGCGTGGTGCTCGATGTGTTGAGCCGGAAACGGCATAATTCAGACCGGGAGCTTATAGGACAGGGGATCGGAAATCTGGCATCATTCCTGTGCGGGGGGATACCGGGCGCAGGGACCATGGGGCCGACACTCGTTAACATATCAAGCGGAGGGAAAACGCCACGCTCCGGGGTTATTGAGGGAGCGCTTGTGATACTGACCCTTTTTCTTTTCAGCCGGATTGTTGCCTGGGTGCCCATAAGCGCTTTGGCGGCCATCCTTCTTGTAATAGCCTGGAGGATGTTCGACTGGAGGAGCATGCTTCGTCTGCTGCGGTCCAGGGCGGGGAGGCTTGACTTTGCCGTGATCGCCGGGGTGATAGTGGTCGCCGTTACGGTCGATCTTATTGCAGCCTCTCTCGTGGGTGTGGCCCTGGCAATACTGCTGTTCATCAGGGACCAGGTTCAGTGGCCCGTTATCCACGCGAAGAGGGGTCTGGACCAGGTTTCCTCAAAGACTATCCGTCCTGATGCGGAGAGGGCGATCTTGAAACAGCACGGTTCACAGGCAGTCATATGTGAGTTGGAAGGCAATCTGTTCTTCGGGACCGCTGATCAGCTTTTTTCCCAGCTGGAGGAAGACCTTCGGACCAAGCGTTTTATTCTGCTTGACATGCGTCGCGTTCAATCCATGGATTATACTGCTGCCCATCTCTTCGAGGAGATGCAGGATATCCTTGAAGAGCATCGCGGCAGGCTTCTCTTTACAGGCATGCCTTCAGGCCTGCATGACAGCCGCAACTTTGAGGGCTACCTTGCGCAGCTGGGCATTGTCAGAGAGGGGTGCGGTATAATTATATCCCAGACAATGGACAGCGCCTTGGAATGGATGGAAGACCGCATACTGGAGGAATTTAATGTGGTTAAAAAGACCGACGAACTGCCCATTGAGCTTAAGGACTTTGACCTGTTTAGCGGTTTAAATGAGGATCAGCTCAAGGGACTGGCAGACTGCGTATCGGAATTATCGGTCCGTGAGGGACAGAGGATGTTTTCTGCAGGCGACCGGGGAGATGAATTGTATCTTGTCCGCAGGGGGAGCGTAAGGGTGCTCCTTCCCCTGAAAGGAAAAATATTCCATCATCTGGCAACAGTGGAACGGGGTGATTTTTTCGGAGAGGTATCTTTTCTCGATCGCAGCCCGCGTTCAACAGACATTGAGGCTAAAACTGCCGTTGATCTGTATATTATATCCCGATTGCGCTTTAATGAGCATAGCCGTTCCGATCCTGTTCTCGGTGTACAGGTCTTTGCCAGACTGGCGCTTACACTTGCAAAGCGCCTGCGCCATACCGACGCGGAGGTTCAGGTGCTTGAGGAGAGATAGGAGCAGATCTTCTACGGAGAGTTCGACGGCAGGAGAAGGAAGAGGGTGCTTGTCAAGATTATCGGAGAATAAAATATATCTGCTTAAGCTGTAATATTGTAGTATATCTTCTACAGGATGTCTGTTAAGCTTAAAATCTATCCATTTAAAGATTAAATCTCCAATAACCGGAATAATTGAGGATATTCAACCGTCCGGAGAGGCAGATAACAGCGTGATATTAGGATTGATATCAGATACACATGAAAATCCCAATCAGGCCATTGAGCGTATCGTGCGGATATTTATGGCCCGCGGGGTAGAAGGCATAATACACTTCGGAGACATTGAACCGGAACATGTAGATCGGGGACTCTTCGGCAATCTCCCTGTGTATTGCGCCCTGACGGACGAGCAGATAAAGGATTACGGCCCTGAATTCTTCAAGGCGCCAGGCTGGATATTTACCCTTCCCGGCGAACGCATAATCAAAATCGGCGATGACTATTATTATGTCGGCCATAAACGCACATGGGATTTTCTGGTCGGGTCTCAATCCAAATTCTGGGAATGGATCTATGGAATAAGAAAGGAATACCATAATGTGTGGAAATTCGGTTCCGGCCATACTCATCGCCAGGTATTTTTGAGATCCGGAGAGGTTGATTTCATAAATCCAGGCGCTGCCAGGGGTTCTGACGGGGTGGCCAGAGGGTTTGAATACGCGATTCTTAATACGGAAACAGGGGATATCGTTTTCAGCCGCATTCAGAACCCGAAACCCACAGCAGGAGATCTCAAGGTTGCAGTGATATCCGACACACTGGATGTGACTGTGATGAATCCGCCTTTTTGGTCCAAGCTGGCAGATAAATTCCACAAGGAACGGATTACCCACGTGATCCACTGCGGGAATATATATACCGAAGATATCGGCAGGGATGAACTTTCGGATTTCGAAGTATATTACAACCTCCGTCCGGGCCAGGATGATAAAAAAGATAAGCCGGCCAACTGGATACTGATTCCCGGAGAAAATCCGACGGTAAAAATAAACAAGTATAAATTCTGCGTCCAGATGGCTATGGGACCTGAGCTTTTTAACAAGAGCGAGTTTCAGATGCATGAAACGGCAAAACGGATACGCCTGCAATTTCCGGAAATACAATTCCTTCTGAGCGGCTCCACCCCGAACGCCTTTTATGAAGAAGGTGAAAATATTGTTCTGCTTAACCCCGGGGATGCCAGCAGATACAGTAATTTCGCAATAATCGGGCTGCCCGGTTACGATATCAGTTTCGGCGTGATCAAGCCTGACGTGCTCCCGCCCCTGTCATAGAAAATCAGAGACTAAAAATTGAAGGTCCATTGATAATAAAAATCGGTTATGGGATATTATTTACATGCAAAAACGATAGAAGATAACCCAGGGGCAGTGTATTAATGTTCAATCTTTTAAAATTTCTTAAACCATTTGGCTGGAGCATCTTTGCCATCTTTATACTTCTGTTTCTCCAGGCCATGTCTGATCTTGCACTGCCCAATTACTTGTCCAGGATCGTCAATATAGGCATACAGCAGAACGGCATTTCTAATGCCGTGCCGGAAATATTGCGCGAAGGCACAATGGAAAGGATCGGACTCTTTATTGATGATGCCGACAGGCAATTTCTTAATAAGAGCTATGCAAAACTGAACAGGCAGGACTTCTCTAAGGAGGAGTATGATAAATATGCAGAGAAATATCCGCTTCTGGCGGAAGAGCCCCTTTATCTGCTCAGGGCAACAGATAAGATGAGCATTGACAGGCTGAACGCCCTGCTGCTTTCACCTTTAATGGCCGTCTCAATCATTGAAAAGGCCGGTACTTCTTCTTTTAATGGAGAAATTGATATGACCGGCAAACCTGATCCCTTTACATATCTTGAACAGGCGACCCGGGAGGAACGGGAGACACTGATCACACCTGTAAAGGTAAGTATCTCACGTACTCCTGAAGGCATTGTCACCCAGACAGCCATAAACTATATCGCCCTTGAATATGAGTCAGTAGGGATCAGGCTAGGGGGCATGCGTACGGCATATATAATGTCCACCGGCGGGCTGATGCTGCTTTTTTCGCTTTTAGGCGCGGTGTGTTCAATAACGGTAGGTTTTTTCTCATCGCGCGTTGCCTCAGGTTTCGGCAGGGATACCAGGCGCAGGCTCTTCAGCAGGGTCGAATATTTCTCCAGCATAGAGTTCGACAGGTTTACAACATCATCTCTTATCACCAGGACGACAAACGACATAGAACAGATACAGATGTTCCTGGTAATGATGCTGCGTATGGTCTTTTACGCCCCCATAATGGCAATAGGCGGAATAATAATGGTCCTTCGCGAAGATGTGTCCATGTTGTGGATAATCGGCGTAGGGGTAGTGCTTATCATTATGATGATATCCGTTGAGTTTTATGTAGCCATTCCAAGGTTCAGGATAATACAGAAACTGGTGGACAGGCTTAACCAGGTAACACGTGAGATACTCACCGGACTTATGGTAATACGAGCCTTCAACTCCCAGGGATACCAGGAGGCCAAGTTTGATAAGACGAACAGAGAACTGACAAGAACCACTCTATTTATAAACGGCATTATGGTTATAATGATGCCTGCCATGATGCTCATCATGAACGGCGCGATGCTTTCGATCATCTGGTTCGGGGCCTTTCGTATTGATTCGGGCAACCTTCAGGTCGGGAGTATGATGGCCTTCATGCAGTATGCAATGCATATAATCATGTCGTTCCTAATGGTTTCCATAACCTTCATGATGATGCCTCGTGCTGGAGTCTCGGCCCAGCGCATATCCGAGATTATAGAGACAGAGCCGGCGATCAAGGACCCGGAGAGCCCGGTAAAATTTAATCCTTCCATGAAGGGTTATATTGAATTTGAGAATGTGGCTTTTAAATACCCGGGGGCCGATGATTATGTCCTCAAGGATATATCTTTCAGGGCAGGTCCGGGAGAGACCATTGCCTTCGTAGGAGGGACGGGCAGCGGGAAATCCACCCTGGTAAACCTTATACCGCGCTTTTATGATGTCAGCGAAGGAAGGATCATGATAGACGGTGCTGATATACGTGATGTAACCCAGCATGACCTGAGGAAAAAGATAGGATATGTGCCTCAGAGATCGATGCTGTTTTCCGGAACGGTAGAAAGCAATATTAGATATGCCCACGAAGAGATAGCTGAAAGTGATATTAAAAGGGCTGCAGGCATATCCCAGTCTATGGACTTTATAACACGGAATGAAAAGGGATTTACGACCGAGGTAGCCCAGGGGGGGATAAATCTGTCCGGAGG
>JAFGIC010000074.1 GCA_016929815.1 Deltaproteobacteria bacterium | reverse complement strand
TAAATTTATAGAATAAAATTTACATCTATTTTGTACAGCAATGGTTGACAATATATCTTAATAAGGTATTAATTTAAACGAATTAACTACAAACGTTATAGTAATCTGCATATCATTTGCATTAATCATAACGCCTGACAATAATCAATTTCCAACAAAGGAATATTTCATGAGAATAAAGATAATTTTACCGACTATTGCCTTCCTACTGACATTTATAGGCAATCTGCATGCTGAAATAAGGCCGAGGACCTTTTACCTGAGCCCGAATACCGGCTTTTATCATTTCGACTTTTATAATTTAAAGGACATCGACAACCCTATCCCCCTGGGTATTGGCTTGGGTTTTGACTTCAGCAAACAGTACGGCATTGAAGGCAACTACAATTTCGGCCGCAGCAGTGCACAGGTGGACGGATCTGATGTAAACTTTTATTTCTACCGTATCGAGCTCCTGCATTATTATAACGAGTGGAAAGGCATGATTCCATATCTCGCAGTAGGCGCCGGCGCTCTGGGCATCAACTATACAGGAGAAAGATACAGGGATTCTATCGCAGATTTCGGATACGGCATGAAATACTTTTTTACCGACACCCTGGGCATTAAAGCAGACGGACGGATTATCGTGCTGGCGCCCGAGCACCATTTTCTTTTTGCCCTGTGTCTCAATATGCGTATCAGATAAAAAGGAACCTCCCCGCCAAAAGTGTCGGGCGCGGAGAGTTTGACTCCCATGAATTGACAATATCGCTTTATTTACTTATACTAATATCAAGAAAAGCCTCTGTTATTCAGGCGAATTTACCAGGGAGGAATGCCGTAATGACATCTCATACCATTAAATTTTACGATGCAGCAAATGTCTCGTTGAGCTGCCTTAAAAAGGCAATACCCTTTATATTTACGGCACTCATGTGTTACGGATTATTTGCCGTAAGTGAGGCATCCGCGCAACAGACCTTCAGGCGGGAGAGGACCACACTCAACGAAACCGGGGAGGCAAGGGCCGATTTCCTTTTCAGAAAACCCACGGGTTTTGCAGGTTTTCGTTTGGGCAGACTTTACCCCCGGCTGGATAGCGATATCTTTGACTTTGTTACCGAAGAGCTTACTCTTGATAAGAGTGACTTCCGGTCGTGGGACCTCGGCTTTGACGGCGGCTTCAGTATGAATGAATGGTTCGATCTTATTTTCAGCTTAGACAGCTCAGCGAGTGAAAAAACCTCTGAATTCCGATACTATATCGATGAGTACGGCATGCCGATCACCCAGAAAACCACCTTTTCACAGGTGCCTTTGACTGTCGGCATCAGGTTTCTACCCATGCCCAGGGGCCGGGAGGTTGGTGAATATGCCTACCTGCCGTCCCCTGTCGTTCCTTTCCTTAGCGGCGGAGCAGGCATCCTTTGGTACCGTTTCAATCAGCATGGCTATTTCGTGGACACAGTAACACTTGAGATATTTCACGCCGACCTGGAATCTTCAGGCTCGACACCCGTTATATACCTTGGCGGAGGCGCAGACATCCGCATATTCAAGTCCATGTATATGACACTGGATCTCAGGTATTCATGGGCAAAAGACGACCTTGAAGGGGACTTTATAGGATTTGAGCCCATAGACCTGAGCGGCCTTCAGATGACAGCCGGTCTGCACTGGCATTATTAGGGGGTGACCTTATGTATTTATATATCAAATCCTTTTTACCTTTCCGATACAGGGAAAACCTTACATATGGAAATGGACAAGGTTGGCCTGATGCCTGCATGATCTGCCGCGGCCTGCTTATGTCCTTGATCGCGCTTGCATTTTCCCTGTCCATGACGTCTGGAACCATGGCATCCGGCCCGTCGTATACAGCAGACTACAAAGATTTGGACGCCCGGTGGCTGCCCTGGATTGGATCCTGGCGAATAGTTTCAAACACAGTCAACACAAGCGAAAGCGACCTGACAGAGGAATACATCCTGACAGTCAGCCCTGGAGATGACAATAACTCCGTTACCATAAAAACCTGCCTGGACCAGACAGTTATCTCAGAGGAAAAGATAACGGCCGACGGCGTTCGCCGATCTTTGCCCGACGAGGGGTGTACGGGATGGTATCTCTATTCCTGGTCTGAAACAGGAAAACGTCTGCTGTTAAACAGCGAATCAAGCTGTCAGGATAACCCTCTCCGACTGATCTCCGGCATTTCGTTTATTGACAACAAAGGGGAGTGGCTCAATATCCGGTTGCTTAAAAGCGGAGAAGAAAAGGCCGTTACAATCAGCAGGTACAGGAATGTTGACAGCTATCAGGCTACCCCGGGCAGCATTAATGCCGCAGATCCGGTTTTTTCGCGGATTTCCGCAGGCACGGCCCTTTCAATCAGCGAAATCATCGAGCTCAGCAGCAGGATTGAACCGGAAGTCCTTGAGGCCGCCATTATAGAACTGCGCAAACCGTTCCCCATTAATTCCAAACAGCTCACACTCCTGGCTGACGCCGAAGTCCCATCACAGATAGTTGATATTATGGTAGCGCTTTCATTCCCTGAAAAATTCACAGTGGAACAAATATCCACCTCCACGGCCCCTAAACCAGCGCCTCCTATGCCCTACCGGGATTTCGGGCCTCCATATCCTTACTGGCCTTATGGACACCATCTCTATTCCTGGTACTGGGACTCGTATATCTATTCACCCTATAGCTACTGGTATATGGGCTGGAATACATGGCCGGAATGGTACTACCCGTACAGGATATATCCCCATTACTGGGGCGGAACCTATGAAAGAGACACCGGAAGGCTTGTGGGGGGGACCGGATACACCAGGATTAATCCCGTGGATGCCGGCTCATCCTCCCGCTATGCCCGGCCCCGCAGCGCCCCTATGGAACAAGGGACTGCCGATCGGTCCGGCCCAGGCTCTATTTACGGGACATCCTCGTCCGGATATTCAAGCGGGTCATTTAGCAGTTCATCTTCCGGATCATCTTCCGGGTCCTCCAGCAAGACCCCCTGCGCATCACCCGGCGGGTACAGCAGCGGCGATTGCGATTACTGAGATGGATAGAATATTTTTACAGAATTTATCTGCACAGTAGAATGTTATGGTTATGTTTAAATAATGTGGTATAAAACATGTTAACACGGAGATAAAAAAGGCAGGGGTCTTAGCTCCCTGCCTTTTAATCATTAATAAGCAGCTGTCGCAATAAAGCAACCACCACCCCCATTATCATTATCCTCAGTATTATCAGGGACGAAATAAGAAGCGGTTGGGGATTGAAGAAACAGGGTATGAGATAATCCAGCGTCTATACCATAAAAATCGTTACCAATCTGTACTGGCTTTTTATACTCGGTTTCCACCATATCCCCATTGGCAATAACGCCCATTGCCCACAGGGTATTATCTGTTTTTATAAAAAAGCTGTTGTTGCAACCAGCTGCAACCCGGGTGACATTTGTGGCGACCTTGATAGGTGTGGTGTGGGGATCGTGCGTGCCGTCTCCAAGCTCACCGTTACAGTTATTACCCATGGCCCATAGAGTGCCATCGTTTTTTATAAAAAGAAGGTGACGATAACCAGCTGCGACTTGAAAAACATCAGTCGCAATCTGTAAAGGGCTATCAGCATTAAAAAAGTAATATCTATCTTTGTCTGCATCATGTGGGTCCTTTACAATATACATCAATCTTCCTAAAAACCAAAGCGTTCCATCGTTTTTTATAAAAACGCTATAGTGAACATCAGGATAGTGACTGATAGCGACCTGGGCGACATCTATGGCAATCTGAACATTATCGGCATGGCCGATTTGGAGGGGGTCGATTAGGTCCATTTTCCATAGAGTATTATCGGTTTTGATAAAAAGGGCATAGCTATAACCGACCGCTACCTGGATCACATCAGTTGCTAACTGCGCAGGTGACTTCGTGCTATCATTAACCTCGGTTGTATAGTTGCATCCCATTCTCCATAGCGTGTCATCGTTTTTCACAAACATACTAATGCCATCACCCGCAGCGGCTTGAGCGACATTGGTGGCGATAAGGACAGGCGTGAGCCTATCAGTGGTCGTTCCATCGCCTAGCTGGCCTCGTAAATTATTACCCATTCCCCATAGTGTATTATCATTTTTTATGAAAAGGCTGTGATGGAAACCAGCATCAGCCTTAATAACATCGGTGGCGATCATAACAGGTGTGTCCCTCATTGTGGTCGTACCATCGCCTAGCTTGCCATAATCATTATCTCCCATTGCTGTAAGGTTCAATGCTACTGCTGGGGATGTAATGAAAAATACCGTAAGAATTAGAAAAGCAGATGAATAAGTAAGATGCCTTAATTTCATAGAATAAATTGAATTAGCTGCTTTAGACATACCCTTATCCTCTTTATTGATCCTTAGATGGATCATATTCTTCCACTAAACTGAAAGGGCCAAAAGGCCAAGATTACCACCTATTGAATAGATTTTATCATTTTCTGAAACCAGCGCAAAGTTATCTATCGCCGTGAATTTGTAAGCTCAAGTACTGGCTTTCATATATAATTTTATTTTTTACCAACAGAAGCAATATAAACCGTAATTTCATCCTCTCCGTCTATTTTCAGTAATTCGTCCATTTTTTCCTGATCATAGGCAGCTATCGCACACATTCCGGCGTCTATTGCTTCACAAGCCAGGTAAAGATTCTGACATACATGCCCTGCCTCAATTGCAATCACCTTGGATGAATCAATGTCATACCGCCATTCCATCCTATACGGAACTGCCGTCCATATAAAAGTGACTGCTGATTCTGCAGACCAGGTTTGTTTGAATGTTGCTTCAAAAACCTTTTCCTTCAGTCGCTCTTCCTTAAACTCAAACAACAGTTGATGTTCAACCGGTAGGTAGCGATAAATTCCCTCCTCAAGATCCTCTATATTAAATGCACAAAGGTATGTTTCAAGCGCGTGACGGCACCCCGCCGAAGGCACTGTTCTTAGTGCATGTCCCGCATCAAGGAATTTCCGTATACCCTGGGTTGCCCATAGAAGAAAAGAGAGTTCTTTAATTGAAATAGATCTTCCACTGTATAATCTGCGGCTTTCACGATTTTTTATCGCGGTTTTTAATTCAATTTTTCCAATGTCTATAAATTCATCAAACTTAACAAGATCAATTCGTTTCCTTTCTTTTGAGTATGGTTTTTCGACTGGAGGAGGCGCAACGCCTCTGTTCTGATCCGTTTGTGAAAAGTCAATAGCCTTTCGGATGCTGTCTTTTAAAAATGACCTGTATTGTATGATTAAATCTTTTTCCAATTTACTCTCTTCTTAACTAAGCCTCTTTCATTAAAAGCCCAAATCTCATGGATAATCCAATCCTATTACACAGACGGCAATCATTGAGTCTCCCCCCAGGATAAGGCGATATGACGGGTCAGGCTTACGGTTGCGTCTTCGCCGTTACCGTTTGTCTGTTGCACCAGGATGTCAACACTGCCGCTGGATGTGCCGGTTGTCGAAGCGGACAGTCTGCCGCTGACCGAGTCCGGTTCTTGTCCTGATATGGAGCTGTGCCCGGCATATAACGGCTATGTCGGGCACAGCTCCATCTCCGTTACCTTCAACAGGTTGGGATTCAATTTCACGGATCTCCCCGCCTTCATAGGATATTGTCACAGTGAGATCGGTCTCGCCTCCTGACGGTGATTGAGTCAGCACTGAGTTATCATCGGAATAAGATGCAGTTGTCGTGAACTCATCACATGCCTCTCCTAAAACAAAAGAGGTTAATGTGTTGGGGAAAGATTATTCATTCATCTCATTTATTATTTTATTTGTCTCGTCGATATCCTCCTCTTTTACCAATAAACCATATGTCGGGTCAGCTCCTCCTGCAGCCTCCAGTCCATCTTGAATATCAGCATCAATCCCATTTGCCGACAGCATACCCTTTACCAGTTCAGCTTCAATTCTGCTGGGGTATGTTCTAACATTGACTAAATTAATGTACTCATATTCGGTATATTGTTCCGGCTCAGGCGGCAACTCTGAAACCAGATCAACCCCGCAATCCGCGCATTTTAAAAACCCCTCTCTGTACTCCGCCTTGCATTTCGGACAGAACATAAGACCTCCATATCTGATAATATTTATAATGAGTATAAGATTTAGTAATTATAAAATCGGGCACGCACATGAAAGTATGAATCAGAAGATTCATGACGGAATTATCTCTTCATATTATCATGTTTCCCCGCTATATTTTTTTAATAAGCGGTATCACTCGCAAGCGACTATGGTCGGCAACTTCTTTTACTTCTCCAAGCAGCTCTGAAGGAATTGGCACCTCTATTTCATCCGCTGCGAAGGAAGAATTTTTCATTCGGTTTATACTCATAAAAAGCCGTAATGGGGGTTTTTCGCTGTAGGACCGTATTAAATTGTCTGCAATTGCTTCTAACTGGGAGATTTCCGACGCCATGGCTGTGGTGCTGACCGTAAAAAGATAGGTATGCCTCTTGTCATACCGGATAGTATTCTTCATCCTCCCCAGGATAGCCTTGCTGTAGGTAGGGGAAAACAACAGCAGATTTAATGCCGAACCAAAGACGAGAATACCTGGGCCTTCGTTTGGCGCCGCTGAACAAGCCTGCTTAATGGTTTCATCCCAAACGTCCGGCTTTACAAGATTAGCCTTGAAGTGGTTGGCGCTGGTGAGGATTACATCTTCCCTTGAAACATCCAATTCGACAAAAACCGTTCGTTCCTTGTATTGATCCAAGTCTAGTTGAGCTACATTTTTTAATGCGGCAATAATGAAATCATGAGAGGGATATTGCAGGGACAGGAAGACTACGCTGCCCCCATGGCGGAGCCAGGCGGCTGCGATCAAGTTGCCGATCAAAGGCTTGCCCGACCCTCCTGGGCCGGTGATCAAAGTAGAAGAATGCGTGGGTATCCCTTCAGGGATAAGCCTGTCAAACCACTCCTGATCTGTATATATTCTATCCATAATCTATAACCTCCATTATGTCCGGGAGCAACACGAACTCGTTGCCATTGACTGGACATAAACACGTCTGTCGGGCCAGGCAGTGACTTTATTATTGGAGAGAGTCTAACGCCGGAGGTCATCTGCATTTTAAAGCGAAACGAAAATATCCAGGTTCAACATTTTGTTATACTGTCAGTAGATTATTTTAATTCAGGTATTATATCAAAAATTTCTCCACTTTTCCTTCTTTTAATATAACCGTATATTTCCTGAAATGATCTATTTAATATCTTCAATACGTCTGATATTTTTTCAGCCTTAACAACTATAGGTTGATATTTTGTTTCTTTTGCAATTTTGACAAAATTTGGACTTTTCTGTTGTGCTACAAAAATATCTGTGTCTTTGAGTGAATTAATAATTATTTTCATTTTTTCGGGATTTGCATGATCCATGTCTCTTACGGTATTACCCCGTTTTTCTATGAATTCGTTTCCCGTATTCTCGAAGAGATCATAGATATAAAAAGATTCCGTATCTCCCATATGGGTTTTTGCTATGTTTTCACCATCATTAGATCCTATGCACAGTCTGATTTTTGTC
>JAFGIC010000073.1 GCA_016929815.1 Deltaproteobacteria bacterium | reverse complement strand
TTTGTTGAGAGCGCAGGTTTGGATCCTGGTATTCTGAATAAAAATGTGGTGGAAGTAATGAATGAAATAGGTATAGATATTTCAAATAATATAACAAAAAGTGTATTTAAATTATTTAAAGAAGGCAGAAAATATGATTATGTTATAACGGTATGCGAAAAGTCAGCAGCCGAAGCATGTCCTATATTCCCAGGGGAAGCCGTCAGATTTCATTGGGACTTTGTTGATCCTTCAACTTTCACCGGGTCCCAAAGTGAAATTCTAGACAAGACGAGAAACTTAAGAGACCAAATAAAAACTAGGATTGAGCAGTTTATTAACGTGATAGGTTCTTGAATATAAATATCATTAAATATCGAGCAGGTTTTAGCACCCCAAATCCATCAGATATTACAGACGGCAATTTGCATTCGAAAAGAGTCTAAAGACTTTTTGGCCCTTTTCTCCGCCGTTGCCATTCGATTCATCAGGATCAGGCCTGGCATTTATTTTCCCTCCTTTTTCCAGTAAGGGTTAACAAGGTCCTCGAAGATAGTCAGAGCAGCGGCGGACCCGTGTCCGGCTGCCGTGACTATCTGTTTATAACCGCCCTCTACATCCCCTGCTGAATAAATGCCTGGTATGTTGGTCCGGTGGCGTCCGTCATGTTTTATGTAGCCGTCGGGGGTTATATCCACCCCTGTTTTTCTGGCAAGCTCTACAACAGGGCTGTAACCGATAGCTATAAATAAGCCGTCAACGGCTATTGTTGTTCTGTCTCCTGTAATCCGGTTTACAAGTTCAACCTCTTCCACGCGATCGTTTCCCCTGATCTCATTGATCTCTATATTATAGAGAACAGGCACATCATTCGAAAGGAGGGCTTTGACCAGCTGATCCTGTGCCCTCAACTTATCCCTTCTGTGTACAACAGTCACATCCACACCAAGGTTGTGAAGGTGCAGTGCCTCTGTAACTGCGCTGTCTCCTCCACCAACCATAAGGACCTTCTTTCCTTTAAAGAGAGGCCCGTCGCAGGTGCTGCAATAACTGACGCCATGGCCGGTCAGGCGTGACTCACCCTGCACATCAAGGCGCCTGTATTCCGCCCCGGTCGCAAAAAGGAGCGCTCTGCATGAGAACCGTCTCCTGCTGCTCTGGACATTAAAGATTCCACCTTTTTGGATGTCAATTATTTCTTCCCCAGGAAATATCTTCACATATTCAAGGGCGTGGGACACCAAAAGATCGACAAGGGCCTTTCCTCCTATCTGATTAATACCAGGATAATTCTCCACGATGGGCGTGTTGGCAACCTGTCCGCCAAGCAGGTTCTTTTCAATGATTACTGTTTTGAGTCCGCTGCGTGCGCCGTATATGCCCGCTGTAAGTCCTGCCGGGCCTCCCCCCACGATGACAAGATCCGACTCGACCTCCTCTGCATCGCTCTCCGGGATGAATATAGTCTGCTGTTCCATCTTTTCAAGGGAGAGCATGAACAATTCCTCAGACTGGGCGCCCATGGCGATAAGCCTGTCATCAGAGTAAACCTGAGGCACGCTCTGGGCAGAATATTTCTCTGCCAGGTCAGGATTGGCCTGTATGTCGATGATTTCAAGCGTTATAAGATCCGGTTTTTCGATGGCTGCCTTGAGAGCATTAACCGCCTGCTGAGGGCAATAGGGGCATGTCGGACTTACAAATATCTTGATGTCTCGTGGAGAAGATATCTTATCAAGGATCTTAATTGAATCAGGACTTAAATGTGTATGCCCGTAGCCGAACATTATAATAGCCTCAACCAGGGTTCTTGTCTCTTCACCTATGGGGGCGCCGTACCATCTTATGTTCCCGTAGCGGCCAGGATTAATAAACAGCGCAGGGGAATATTCAACATTAAGTCTTTTTGCTTCTTTATGAGTTATATCAAATTCACGCAGTGTGATCTTAGGGGCAAATTGTCTAATGATCCGCAAAACATTTCTCGTGGATTCATTGAAGATCTCATTTTTTAACGGGCTGGTGAATAAAAGAATGTTAATCTCGTTAGGTATTTTTTCAAAAATGGACCTAAGTTCAGCCTGCATTTCATATGATTTCTTATCATCAATTTCTTTTTTCACTTTATTGCCTTTAGCCATGACAATTTCTCCCTAAAAAACACTGAAAAGTCGATTGAATCAAAGACAAATCCATTTTTATCAAGCACGATCCAAAAATGTTTTTCATTACTACCAGAGCCCCGTCGGAGGACCGCCGCCAGGCAAGCCCATCCGCTCTGACCACCTCATACAGCTTATCTTCCAATTTCCCGTTTCGCGCACATATTCCATATCATAAAATCCCTGAACCCAGAATAATGATTGGCCAGTGCGAGGAGGGGATTCATCACTGTTAATTTCCAGCTATCTATAATATATCCATCGCCGCGTGATAACCTTCATGCACGGCTTCTTTTACCTTCCTGGGTCTTACGCAGTCTCCTGTAAGAAAATACTGTTTAGGCGCCGCCTGACAAAGAAGGAAGGCATCATTGGGATTAGCGCTCATGCCCACTGCATGAACCACGGTATCTGCCTCGATAAACTTTCCGGATTTCAAACTATTTTATCCTGTCTTTAGACAAAATCCATGGGGTGGACCATGTATTTTATCTTTTAACCCAATGCTTCATTTATTTGCATAAATTAATGCAGATCATTTCCGCCGGAAATAAAAAATTCTGTAGCCGAAAATACAGTATCCACCCTATTTATGTTCTACGGAATAAATATAAAAATAGAGCATCATAAAACCGGTGATATTGTTCTAATGGACCTTGGCAATATGGTAATGAACCTGGTTATTTTAAATTGAAGGAAAGTGCAGAGATGAAGCACATACTCGTCGTGGATGATCAGCCTTTTATGCGTCAGTTGTTTATCGATAGATTGGCGGATAAAGACTGTCTGATTCTGGGCGCTGAGAGCATTCAAAGTGATGAGAAATACCTTGAAACTTTTAAGTTTGATCTTGTGATCCTGGACCTTTATATCAACGGTTTTCAAGGCCTCGATTTTTTGCTGGAAATCAAAGTGAGATATGCGGCATTGCCGGTGCTTCTTTTTACGGCCTATGACAACTTCAAGAATGACCCGCGTGTGCAACAGGCTGACGGGTATTTAATTAAGAATTTGAAAGATATTGATCTCATATATCAAAAGGTGGGGGAGTTTCTGATCTGAATATCATAATCGTAGCTATCTCTCACAGCTTACTAGGTTTCGTGGGACCATCTTTTGGCATCGAGGTTTTATTATCTCACTTAAAAACAAATCTTTAATAGTAAGAGCCCCGGGGAAAAAATGGAACTTATAAAAAGAACACTTTTAAGGCGGTTGATTGATAAGGGAATAGAAGGAAGAACACTCGCTGCATTTATCAGGGATATGATCAACAGCTTCGGGAATACCGAGGGGCATGATCTAAAACGACTGGAATATAGACTTAGATCCCTTGGTTGGGTTGATTTTGAACTGGATGAGTATACATATCAACTCATAATCGCCAACCTTGAAACTAAAACCCTTGACAGATATCGCATGAATGATTGCAGGCAGAAGCTGGCTATATAGGATGATTGCAGTAACTAAACCAATGTAATTTAGATGGAGGCTAATACAGATGCAGAATAAGACAAAACCGATAATGCTGAAAAGCCCATTGATGCGATTTGACCAGTTTGAGGAGTCATTCTCATCAAACCACCAGAAACAGACAATAATGTATCCAATTAAATATTTAAAATTTTGGGGTGTGGATTATCCTTATCTTAATGTACATAAAAATTGTATTGAAGGTTGTCTGCCCATACCGGAAAACTCAGCGGTGCAGCGATACTTAAGAAATCTGTAAATACATCAAATAATTGGATGACGGTTTTTACAGAAAATATTTACGCTAATGCAGATGAGTTATACAAGAAATCTAATATAGATATGAAGAAGGAGTAAAAAATGTTCCGGATCATTGAACATGAGGAAAAATCAAATGGATTTAACGGCGTTAATAACTTGGGCAGAGAATGTGATTCATATACAGGCTTAAAAATAAAGAATATGGATGCCTTGCACCCTAAACGTATTATGGTAGTCGATGATGACCCTATCGTCCGTGATATCCTGGAATGCTTACTCAGTTATTTAAGTTTTAAAGCGGTAACCATAGATAATGCATATGATGCCTTGGATTTATTCACCAATGGGAATTTTGATTTGGTGCTGACAGATATACAGATGCCCGGTATGGATGGCTGGGAGCTGACATGCAGAATTAAAAAGGCATCATCTGAAACGCCGGTGATTTTGATGACAGGCCTGAATAAATTTGATGTAGAAGAAGGTATGAAAAACAGCCCTGCGGACTCAATTCTATTTAAACCATTCAACATCAGGGACCTCGCAAAAATAGTGAATGAAATCCTGAATAATAACCATGATTAATGTCTTGTTTCATAAGGAGTAACGCGATGAAAATCCTGATCATTTATTATTCAATGTATGGGCATATTCATGTTATGTCCAAGGCGGTTTTACATGGAGTAAAAGAAGTTAAGGGCACTGAAGTGGAAATGAAACGGGTGCCGGAAACCCTTTCCCGTGAGATACTGGAGAAGATGGGGGCAATTGAAGCTCAGAAGGCGATGTCCCATGTTCCGATTTGCACAATAGATGAACTTGCATCTGCAGATGCGATCATTTTCGGCACGCCGACGCGATATGGGAATATGTGCGGCCAGATGAGACAGTTCCTTGACAGTGCGGGACATCTATGGGTTAAGGATGCACTTATAGCTTCAAGGTTATTTAAATAAAAAATAAGGAGGCTTTATGTTAAAGATTGGAGAACTTTATCAAAGTGCGGACTGGAAAGCTGAAAAGCATGTTCCGGTTATAGAATGCCGTGACAAGGTTAAAGCTGACGAAGTATTTGAAGTTAAGGTGACGATAGGCAAGGAGATATCTCACCCTAACTCCACCGCTCACCACATTCGCTGGATTCAGGTTTTTTTTAAGCCTGATGGAGATAAGTTTGCTTACCAGGTCGGTAATTTTGAATTTACAGCACATGGAGAAGCGGTGGAAGGCTCCGACAAAGGGCCGGTTTACACTCACCACGCTGTCACCTTGAGTATTAAAATTAATAAATCAGGAACACTTATAGCGACATCTATGTGCAATATCCACGGGCTGTGGGAAAGCGCCAAACAAATTAGTATTGACTCATAGGTCTTTCTACCAGGCAGGACGTAGCAATGAGATTCCTCATCCCATCCACCCCCGTGTGCCCTTTTTATCAAACCACAAATAGGTTGTGATGCTTTGCATGGTTGCCTCCTGCATTTAGAGTTTATGGGTTCCCCTTTGCGGCAAACATCGCCCTGGAGCCTTCTTGAATCTCACTGTCAGTCAGGTCGCGAGTGTGAGTGGCGATTGTCCAATCATAACCGAACGGGTCCTTCAGCATTCCGCAACGGTCGCCCCAGAACATATCCGCAACCGGCATTACTGAAACGGCTCCGGCGGCAACCGCCTGTTCGAAGACCGCGTCCATATCCGGGACATAAACATACAGGCTGACCGGCGAGGCGCCCAGGGACTCGGCGCTTTTAAACTCACTGTCGGGCATTTCATCGCCCATCATCAAGATCGAATCGCCAATTTGTATCACGGCATGCATTATGAGCCCGCCGTCTGGCGATGGGAACACCTCAGGATTTTTCGCCCCAAATGCTTTTTCGTAGAACGCGATGGCCTTCTTCGAATCTTTCAGCGACAGGACGGGTGTAATGGTGTGGTACCCCACAGGAATTGCCTTTATTTTTGTTGCCATAATGTTATCTCCCTTCGCAGATTTCTTTCAGCCTGGCAAGTGCCTGAGGCCAGGCGCTGTTCAAACTCCATTAGGAGTCAGAAATTTGATTTTTTCGCCCTTGTCCCATTATCTCTTTAAACAAGAGTCTTCGGCAAACGTGTTGGTCCAGAGTTTGTAGGTTTCAGGATCCAGCATCGCTTTCCATACATTCTCCTTCTGTGAATGGATGATGATTGAAAAGTGCAGCTTGTTCATATTCTGCTCCTTTCTTATTTAGATATAGTCCTGCTCTCATTGGAATTGTATGGGGTGAATGACTTATTTTTCGGAGGAATAGCTGTATCAGCAAAAAGGATTTCCTTGAAAAAAATGCATATACTGCCGGAAACGCTCATCCGCTTTCTTTTAATCAGGGCAAGCCCCATGTTATTTCAACAGGCCACTCACCGAGCATATTAATGGTTTTTACAAATCTCTCAATGTTTCTTCCATACTACGGGAGTAAAACTTGTTGACATATTCCTTGACCATACGGCGGGCGGAAAATGAAGATCCGGCAACCTTCATGGATTCCTTCATTACTTTTACCCAATCATGGGGTACGCCGCTGCCGGACATTTTGTAATAAAGAGGGATGACCTTGCCTTCCAGGATATCATATATTTTATTTGCATCATTAAGATCCGGGTTGGGTGAATTCACGTCATGTTCTAATGCCCATCCGTTTTTACCGTTGAATCCCTCAATCCACCAGCCGTCCAGTATGCTAAGATGGGGGACCCCGCTTAAAGCCGCTTTCATCCCGCTTGTCCCGCAGGCCTCGAAAGGCGGCATGGGATTATTTAACCAGACATCAACGCCATGGACCATGTATTGAGCCAATTGTTCGCCGTAGTCCTCAACAAAGGCAATCCTGCCTCCAAGCTGGGAATCCCGTGCAAGGTTGATAATTGCTTGAAGGATACGCTTGCCCGGATCGTCGGCAGGATGTGCCTTGCCCGCAAAAATGATCTGGATCGGCTGCCAGCGGTCCTTCAGGAGCTTCTTAAGGCGCTCCAGGTCCTGGAAGATCAACAGCGCCCTTTTGTAGGTGGCGAATCTGCGGGCAAAGCCTATAGTGAGAACCGAGGGATCGAGAAATGCCCCTCCGGCGAGCATGATAGTATCGCTCTTATAACCATTGGTCCAGCGTATGCGTATGCGCTCCCTGATCGCGTCGATCAGCTTGACCTTAAGCCAGTAGTGAGTTCTCCATAACTCCTCATCAGGGATATTGTCAACAAGGATCCATAATTCCGGATCGTCATGCCTCTCCATCCAGTTTTCTCCGAGATATCTGTCTAAAAGCAGCTTCATTTTAGGTTCGGTCCAGGTGGGAACATGAACCCCGTTTGTGACATAACCGATCGGTATTTCATCTTCCGCAATATCAGGCCAGAGGCTTTGCCACATCTTTCGGGAGACCTCAGCATGCCGCTTGCTTACGGCATTCCTGCATCCGGACAACCTGAGGGCAAATGCTGTCATATTGAAACCGTTTCCGGGGTTTTCCGGATGGACCCCCATATGCATAAAGGTGTCACGGCTCAGGCCGAGTTCAATCCAGTAAGAATGAAAGTATTTTTCGATCATATTGAACGGAAAGACATCGTGGCCAGCAGCAACGGGGGTATGTGTTGTAAATATTGTAGAGTTGATAACTTTTTGACGGGCTTCAGAAAAACTGATGCCTGATAAAACCTGGGTCCTGATGCGTTCCAGCAGGACAAAAGCCGCATGCCCTTCATTCAAATGGGTCAGATAATGATCGATGCCCAGGGCATTCAGAACCTCAGCACCTCCCAGCCCAAGTACAATCTCCTGGCGCAAACGCGGTTCAAGATCGCCTATATAAAGACGGGTGCTTATGCCCCTATCCCACGGATTATTCATATCCACATCGGTATCCATAAGGTAGAGTGAAACGCGCCCTACCGCAACTTTCCATACGGCAACATAGATAGGGGGCTCAGTAAGGGGGACCTTGACGACAAGCTGATTGCCGCTTCCGTTAATAACCTTTGAAATGGGGGCGGCCTCCTGTTCGATTGACTCGATGAGGTTTTCCTGCCAGCCGTCACCCCGGATCTGTTGTCTCAGGTATCCCTCAGGATACATGAAGCCTATCGCTACTACAGGAATGCACGAGTCGCTGCATTCCTTTATATAGTCACCGGCCAGGAATCCCAGGCCGCCTGCATAGAAAGGCAGGCATCTGTGAAGTCCGTATTCGGCAGAGAAATAGGCGACCGCCTGTCTGTTCCCGGGGGAAACAGATTCAAACCATTCGCAATTTTTCCTGTTCATGTACTCCTGGAACACCTTCATTATATTATCGTACATACGTAAATAATCAGGATCTGCTGCAATCCTCTCAAGCATTTTCCTCGGCAGTTCCCTAAGCATCTTATCGGGATTGTGCCCGCTCTCCTTCCATGCTTGACGGTCTATTGTCTTGAAGAGTATCCTGGCGCCGGGGTTCCAGCTCCACCACAGATTCTCGGCCAGAGCCTCCAGGCCGGCCAGGCGTGCAGGCAGATGGGGAAACAGAGGTTGTGAGGTATTCATGTCCGGCATATTTTATCTCTTTTTTAAATAATCCATCGGATTCTATTTAATATAAATGGGGTCTATTATGTATTTTTGAAAAAATTAAAATACATACTCGACCCCATATGTTTGCATGAATTTTTATGTTTATATAAAAATATAAGCAATATTCAAAAGGAGGAAGTCATGACAGACGAGAAAGACCGGAAAGAAGAATATGATGAGGAAAAAAAGGAAAAAGATTGGCCCTTGCCCAACTGCACTACCGCGCCTTCCGCGGAACATTTCAGAGCAAACGCCGAGGATGAGCCATGCGATGATGCGCGAGGAAACGTTATTGAGGAAAAAAAAGATAAGGCTTAAGACAAAGATCTTTTTCATATTATTGAGGGAGATTCAATTATGAGAGACAAACAGAGCATGCACTTAAAGATCCAGGAACTCTCCGACTGTTATGCGACAACTGATCCGCTTAAGGAGATGTCCGACCTGCCGAAGGATGATGATGTTCAGGAGGCTGCCTTGAAATGGCTGGCGTTGGCCGTATTGCATGGAATTAACGGCAATGCTGAACGGATATCCCTTACGCGGTCTAATGACCACAAAGTTAAGGTGGTCGCTGAATACAGGTACGCAGAGCTTCCGTCCCCAGGCCATGAAATCGGCCGGTTGATTCTTGATGCAGTCAGGGAAATCGCCTACATGGATCAGGGAGAAATTCCTCTGTCTATGGGCATACGCGGAAGCAGCATTGAGATAACGTTGAAAATCACAAAGCAGATCGATGGCGAGTCGGTTATATTGGAATTCCCGGAATGAACTGCGGAGATGAATATTCAGAATTCACTCTAATGGAAAGACCCGGCAGTCTGCAACCAATCTGGTTGTTTTATTGTGCCAGACTTTTCATTTGTAAAGATCCTCTCTCTCATGGAATTATATCATGAGAGGTGCATAATTAATTTCATTCCATAATCGTAAAAATGGCCTTATTGGGGCATAACCTGGCTGCTTCTAAAGCCTTTCTTTCAAGTGAAGGCGGTATTATATCAAACAGCGCGATGGCTTTTTTGCTGCCTTCCTGAAACCGAAAGACTTCAGGGCATGTCTTTACACACATGCCTGCCGTACCACACTTGATCTGATCTACAATCATCCTCATAAAAAAGCTCCTTAAAAATTATTTTATTTAAAGTCTGGTGTCTCAATCCACATTTCCACTTAAAAAATTTTATCGCCTGTCTCAATTGGTTAAAATCATAGATAATATAATCAGGATCGACCCTTACATCTCTTTTCCCCCTTTATTTGCTAAGAAAAAAACCGACTTCAAGCCGAGCCGTCTGGATCCGTAGATATCCATATACATATCCTTGTATGCTAATAATACATGTTCAAATCCAAGTCCTGGCAGAACTACATTTAATATCCTTTTATCCGGCTTTCTGGCAAAGTGCCATGGACATCAAAAATGATTCCTTTCCATATACGGATAATGACATGGTTCGAATTTGCCGTCATTTTAAATTTCCTGCTTTAGAATAAGCTAATCCGGTATCTTCTTCGGACCATCCCAGATGCGGAAACGTTGTATCTCCTCATCCAGTTGATTTGCCAGCCTTGAATTATGAGAGCCGGCTATAATCTTGTATATCTCAATACTACCCTGAGCCAGTTTATCCTGGGCGCGCAGGATAAAAACCGGCTCATCGTTCCTGATGCCGGGTATGTTTATATGCCCATATTTTCCTGAAATAGCCATATCGAACCTCATATTTAATGTTTTTTCTTAATCACATAAGGGGTACGGATCAATTGATCGGCCTCTTTGATGAACCAAATTTGGCGACAATTAAAAATTGGGTTTCATAAAAATCGATTTATTATTTCTTCGTATTTTTCATGTATGAGCTTCTGATCAAATGTATAGCCTTCTTTAAGCAAGGCATCCTTTTCTTCCGGCGAAAAATAATCCATAACCGGGATAAAAAACCGGCGGTCTTCCTTTAGGATATGCACGGGATAGAAATCTACAAGAGATCTTAAACAATTCGTGATTTTCTCGATCGTGCCATTATCTCCTTCAGCATAGGACCTGTTGGCTGCGACCAGCTGTACTGTAACGTTTCTTGCCCATTGATGTTCGGATATGAGTTCTTCCATTGTCCTTCTAAGATATCCGGTTATATCCTTTTTTGCCACGTCTCTGAATAGGATATCCTCCTCTTTTCCATGGTGACACCTGTCTGTATATGTGCGGATAAAATCCACGAAGACATCTATTTTTGTTGTCGCGACAACTTTCCGCTCTTCAATGCGAACAAGTTCTTTTCTGATGACATCAATCATTTTCTCGATACGCCGATGTTCGATCATTAAGGGACCAATGGGCATCATATTAAAATATCTCCTTTCGTTATTTTTGTGAACCACCCGATAAGTTATAATTTTTTCAGGCATGCCCGGGTAAATGCAGGAAGGTCGGCAGGGCTCCTGCTCGATACCAGGTTGCCGTCCTCTACCACTTCGTTGTCAATATATTCGGCACCTGCGTTCTTGATATCCTGGATGACCGATTTCCAGCCGGTGATCCTGCGTCCCCTGATGGCATCCGCGGTAATTAGAAGCTGAGGTGCATGGCAGATGGCAAATACCGGTTTCCCGCTGTCAACGAACTGCCTGGCAAATCGTACCGCATCCTCATCAACCCTCAATTTATCAGGTGAATACCCGCCAGGGATGAGAAGGGCGTCAAATTCTTCCACTAAAACGTCTTTTACAGCCCTGTCGATCTTCACCTGTTCAATATTTCCCAGAATTCCCCTTTTCTTCCCTGTTACCGTTTCCCCGGCCTTAAGCCCTACATGGACCAGTTCATGCCCGGCCTTTCTGAATGCTGCCGCCGGTTCCGAATATTCCGAGTCCTCGAACATGTCGGTAATAATAACTGCTATCTTGCTCATAACCGCCCCTCTTTTTTATACGGAAAATTACCCGGAAAAGTTAAAATTTGATTTGTAAACACCCGCTGTCTGATAGAAATCATTTCATAACAGAAGCGCCATTTAGGTTATTCCATTATTGTAAAAATCGCATTACTGGGGCATGACTTGGCAGCCTCTACCGCCTTCTTTTCAAGGACAGCTGGTATTCTATCAAACAGTGCGATGGCCTTTTTGCTGCCTTCCTGAAACCGGAAAATCTCAGGGCATGTCTTTACACATATACCTGATGTATCGCATTTAATATAATCTACGATCATTCTCATAATAAAGCTCCTTAACTCTCATAAAGTCATGTAAAAGTAACAATTCTGTCTTTTTCAAACTGTGAGGGTGTATTCCAATGTGTGTTCGGGAGGTATAAATATCCTGCTGAATCTGCCTGTCGGCAGGATCTTCACTGCATGGCACTTCGGGTTGTTATAAAGCCTGCTTTTAAATCTTTGCTCGTCAAAATCGTTAATTGCGTTTAACGCATCCGTATGAACGAATACTCTTGAAGCGTTCCATGCATAAAGATCCAGGGCGTTCATAAATTCACTTGCAGCTTTTTCATCAAAATCTCCGGTTAATTTAAAATGGACGTTCTCATCATTTCTGTGAATCAAGACATGAAATTCATTTTTCATTTGTTATCTCCCATTAGTGTGCATCCGTTTAATATGTCCCCTTTTTTATAAAATAACAGAATCCAGCCTTTTAAGCATATGGGGTCTATTATGTATTTAGAGTAAATAGGCGCCTGATATGCTTCTTCTCTAAATTCAACTATCTAATTTGACTGCATATGTATAAATTAGGAAGAAAATGTATTTTATCGTAAAAGAGGCTGTAATGGACGGATTGTATAAGGGTAAAACGGAAACTGGAATGAATCGACTAAAAATACA
>JAFGIC010000009.1 GCA_016929815.1 Deltaproteobacteria bacterium | reverse complement strand
TTCAAGGAGGTGGAGGCCCTTTATCGCGAAGGGCTTGTCCTTAAAAGTGATCTCGAAAACGCCCGGACCTTTCTGGTGTCACAGAAAAACAGGCTCAAGGATAACGCAAGGCTTAAGACCGAGACAAAGGCCGAACTCATGGAGGCCATGGGACTTTTTCCCCTGGCCGGTATCTCCCTGAAAGGCCCTCCTTCTTTAACGGCAGTTGAAGAGGCCCTTTCTGAGCAGATACTGACGGCCATGCTCAACCGGCTTGAGTTAAAGATTGCGGACAGAAATGTCTCAATCAAAAAGGATGCTATTCTGATCGCCATTGCGGATTTTTTGCCCATGATAGGCATATTTTCCGATTACACAAACAGCAGCAATTCGTTTCAGTTCTATGAAAATATTCTGAGCTACGGCATTACGGGCGTTCTTGCCCTTTTTGACGGGTTCAGGGATGTTCAAAATTACAGGACTGCAAAACAGGAACATCAAAAGGCCATGATTGAGAGGGAGCAGTCGTGCATGAAGATCATGGTCGAGGTCATTAAGGCAAGGGATTTTCTGGATCAGGCAAAGGACGCCGCAGCGCTTGCCCGAATGAATATGGATGCCTCTGCCGCCAATCTGAAGGAGGTGCAGGCCCTCTGGCGGGAAGGCATGGCAACATCCTCGGAAAAACTTGATGCAGCCGGCAGATACGCGGCAGCCGAGGCAAATGTAAGCCTGGCTGATTATTCATATCAGGTGGCTGTTGCCACCTTGAACGATGTAATGGGTTTAACAGGAAAGGAATAGAGAAGTGAAAAAGCAGATTAAAAAGAGGATCTTTAATGGAATTATCATCCCTTTATGCGCGTTTTTGTTGATCATCGGATCTTTTAAGATGAATGCATCGGCCTCAAAGGATGGATCTTCAGGTGATGAAAATAAGAGAATCTCAGTGGTAACCACCCCTTCCGGAATGATGAGCTTTGAGGATGGGATCGAGACATTTGGAAACGTGGAATCAAAGAATTTCGCGCTTGTATCGGCCCGCATTCCGGGTGTTATTGATGATATATATGTGGAAGAGGGAGATCATGTAACCGCGGGACAGACCAGACTCTTTCAGACAGACAGGGTCAAGGCTACACAGGCCGTGGAAATCGCTAGACAGGCGGTTTCAGTGGCGGAATTCACACACAGGGCAAAACTCGCCTCCGCGGACAGGGCCGTGGCCGATTTTGAGAAGGCCGGAGTGGATTATGAGCGCTTCAGGCGTCTTTATGAAAACGATGGCGCAGTCACAAAAAACGCCTTTGAATCACAGGAAACACGTTTCAAACAGCTCAAGGCATCCCTTGAAGAGGCCCGTGCCAATGCCGACCTGGCCGAACGACAGACCGAACAGGCGCGAAGCAATCTTATTATCGCCTCAAAGGACCTGGAGGATTCCCTCGTACAGACGCCGCTGACCGGCTATGTCAGCGCCCGATACAAGGAACCCGGGGAGATGGCCGGCGCGGGCACGCCTGTCCTGAGAATCGACAATCCATCAATTCTTGAGATATCCGCTTTTCTGCCTGCTGAATATTATCCGCGAATCATGGCGGGCAAAACAATAATGCATGCTTATGTAAACGAAATTGATCTCGGTGAAATTACCATTACATATAGAAGCCCCACAATAGACAACAGGCTCAGAAATTTTGAGGTCAAGGCCCTTATAAATAACCCGCCGGACGGAGTGGCATCAGGGGCAATGGCCAGAATCAAGGTGGTGCTGGGCCGGCATAAAGCCCTGGGGGTCCCCCGCAAGGCCCTTCTCAAGCGGACCAGCGGTGAGATCATATTCCTGGCTGAAGGAGGAAAGGCAAGGATAATATCGGTGAAGACAGGGCTTCAGATGAACGGCTGGGTCGAGATCATTTCCGGGGATATTAAAGAAGGCGCCTCTATTATCACCATGGGACAGGATCAGCTCGATGACGGCTCCCTGATATCGGTATTAAGGGAGGATAAAAACTGATGTTTCTTTCAAACGCCTCAATAAGACGGCCTGTTGCCATGGGCTGCCTGATTATCGCTCTGACAATCCTGGGATTCAACGCGGCGCGCAAGCTGGGTCTGGAGCTTATGCCCAAGACAGACCTGCCGTACATCACCGTAACAACAATATACCCGGGGGCCACTCCCTCGGAAATAGAAACGGATATAGCAAAGCCTATTGAAGACCAGGTGGTAACCATAGAGGGTCTCAAGCACGTAAGTTCTTCATGCATGGAAAATGTCTGCATGACCCTTCTTGAGTTCAACCTGGGAGTTGATGTGGATATTGCGGCCACGGATGTTCGTGAAAAACTGGATCTTATACGAGCAGACCTTCCCGCAGACGCCGAAGACCCCAAGATTCTCAAATTTGACATCAACGCCACAGCCATCATGCAGCTTGCGCTCACAGGCGATCTTCCTATTGATGAGATCTATGACTACGCGGATAACACCCTTCGGGACCGGCTAAGCGTTATTCCTGGCGTTGCAGATATCACTCTCATAGGAGGCGCGGAAAGGGAAGTTCATGTCATACTGGACAGGCAGAAGCTGGCCGCGAGAGGGCTCACCAGCACACAGGTGGTGCAGGCTGTCCGGCAGGGGATCGGAACCATTCCTTCAGGCCGCGTTCGTGAAAAGGGTATGGAATACTCAGTAAAGTTTGATGCGGATTTTGCCAATGCGGAGGATATAGGCGGGCTCGAAGTGGCCAACATCAAAGGACAGCGCTGTTATATCAGAGACATAGGCCGTGTGGAGATGTCCACCGAAGAACTCAGGCAGACGGCCAGTATAGATGAAAGAGACTGCATTGCCGTAAAAGTCGTAAAAAAGGCCGATGCCAACGCGGTTGCTGTTGTAGATGAGGTGAAAAAGGCCATTGACGCAATCAGGGGGGAACTGCCGGGCGGCATGGAACTGATCTGGATGACTGACGACGGAACATTTATAGGCTCCACAGTCAGCAGCGCCTGGATAAACGTTACACAGGGCATCATTCTCACTGCATTGATACTTTTTCTCTTCCT
>JAFGIC010000072.1 GCA_016929815.1 Deltaproteobacteria bacterium | reverse complement strand
GGATCTGTGCCCGTGTCTGTTCCAGGTTCTTGGAGGCGTTTTCCACATCAAGCTCCGTTGTCAAGCCTGCCTGATAACGCCAGTTTGTTATGTTATATGTCTCCTCCTGGGACTTGAGGTTGGACTCTGCCACAATAAGCTGCGCCTGGTAGGACCTTACCGCAATGTAGTTCAGTGCCACCTCGGCAAGCAGTGAGACAAGGGCGTCCCGGTATGACTCCTCCGTCACCTCGATGTTTGCGTCTGCCGCCTCTATGGCCCTCTTTGTTCCCCCGAACAGGTCCAGCTCCCAGCTCGCGTCCAGGCCGAGCCTGAAGCTGTTTGTGCCTGAAAAGTCTCCCCTCATATCCTCGCTGTATGTCCTGCCAGCGGAGCCTGATGAATTTACCGACGGGAACCTGTCCGCGTCTGTAATACCCCTCTGTATCCTTGCCTGCCTCACGCTGTTAAGGGCCTGCTTGAGGGACAGGTTCCCCGCCACCGCCCGCTCCATGAGGTCCGACAGCACAGGGTCGTTAAAGGTGGTCCACCATTTGGAAAGGATCTCCTGTTCCGATTTCGTATCGCTAACGACCCCAGCAAGGTCCCCCTGCCATGCAGCGGGTGTCTGCATCTCCGGGGGTGAATAATCAGGACCAACTGTCATGCACCCTGCGAGCATAACTGTTGTTGACAATAGTACAATTAAATACCTTCGCATCATGATCAATCTCTCATAGAAATGGAATTTCATAATCCTCCTGTATCTATTTTAATGCCTTGCTGAAGGAACGCATCCCTGCAAGGCTGAATCTGACAATAAAATCCGCGAGCCTTTCCACTCCAAGATCCAGGGGCATGAATTCAGGCTTCGGCATTCTGTCATCTTCACTGATAGACCTTAAATGGAGCATCGGGCCGAAACACATACTAATAACCCCCATATTACATAAACCTATCTGTTCCTCTTTTACCCCTTTACCTATAATCTCCCTTATGATCGAATCGAAATCACGTTTTCCAGGCTCCGTCTTTGATACAATAACCTCAGTAAGAAGCCCTGTTGGATTGGCCATTTCCTTAAGCATGATATCAATCTCATATGACTCAGGATCCGAGATACGCCGTAAAATTGATAAGACCCTGCCTCGCATTCTTTTCTCAACCGGATCTTTTGGTAGCGCCCCCCCATCCGTGGGATATTTTTTCAGTGATTTTTCGAATGAATATTTCCACGCCTCGATATAAAGATTTTCCTTGCTGCCGAAATGATAATTTATGGCAGCCAGGTTCGCATTGGCCCTGCTGCATATCTCTTCGTGCGTGGCGCTCCAGAAACCCTTTTTTGCAAAGACCGCACCTGCGGCATCAAGCAGATTCTGGCGCGTATTAACCGCATCACTCCTTTGCTTCCTCATTTGACTCTCCAATTTGATATATTTAAAAATCTAAATTAATATATCAAATTAAATTGGTCAATTGATTTTACAAGCAACACAAAAAAACCACATTTTGTTCCGCCTTATCCTTATTTCTTCCGAGCACCTGCCAACGCGGGTCTCTGCATGATTAGGCAACAGCCCCTTCCGGACCGGGGACATGCGTTGCATATGGTTTCTTCTTTGGCCGCATTCCAAAGAGAACCCGCATGGGCTTGAAGCGCCTAACTAGTCCTTCATAAAGGGCCATGATCAATGTAAAGGATGCCGCAACGATGATCAGATATTTCGGCAGAACCCCGATATCCCAAGGTATAACAAACCAACCGACGCACAGGATAATTGTCTGATGGAAGATGTAAAAAGGCAGTACCGCCTCATTGCAATAGGCAAGGGCCGCCCTATTAAAATTCAGATGCCTTGCTCCCAGGCCCAGGACAAAGACGATCCAGCTCCAACGGCCGATGCTCACAATGGTTTCGAAGAGAACAAATATCAAGGAGAATGGCTCATCTCCCAAATATTTGTACCCCAATCCCAGAGTAAAAAAGCCTTCTCCTATAAAACAGGCGATCCCTAAAACCAGACAGGTCCAGCCATGTTTCTTTACACTTTCGGTAAAACGTATATCTGCCGGCAAGATATAACCGATGATAAAAAACACCACGAACTCAAAGAAATCGGCCCAGGCATGCTCTCCCAAAAAGACACTCCTCAAACCGATCCGGATGATGATCACAGGCACCAAGAAAAGAAATATCCCGCCCCGTCGGTTGCACCACCCGGCTAGTGTGTCAATCAGACGAAGACCCTTTTCAGAACGCAGATAACGCATCAGCGGGAGTGCCAACACCGAGATCAGGAAAAGAAACTGGAGAAACCACAGATGACCGGAAAAGGGCACATGCACGAGACCTCCGGGCCAGTCAAAAGAAAAATGTCTCAAATCGCTGAAATAGTGCGGGAGCATCTCCCAGAATGTGCCGGCATACCCCCTGTTGCTGAAGATCTCAAAGTACAACTGAGGCGGGAGAAGGAGAAACAGACCTACTGTATAGAGGGGAACCAGTATCCGCTTGACCCTATCAAGGAGATACTGTCCGTTGTTAACGGATCGTAACGCGTACCAGGAACCAACGCCGGAAAGCAGGAAGAAGAGGGGCATAAACCACATGTCAAGCCAGCCTACAAACACAAGGGCCACGATGCTTTGCTCATTGTTGTTCAAATGCCATCTGACGCCGCAAAAAAACCGGGCACAATGAAAAAAGAACACGGCCAGCATGACAAAAACCCGGAGCCAATCTATGTCATATCTTCGTTCCTGCATATCTCTTTCACCTTTCAAAAGCAGGAGGTCCCTACACCCTTTATGAGACCCCATCTCTCTCCTCCCTTAAAAAGGGAGGAGCATCCTCCCCTAAAAGGGCTAAGCTTCGTTTCCATTGCCCGATGACCCGGGAAGGCTGTCAGGTTGAACTGCGTTAGGCTCAATAGGCTTTTTTCTCGCCAGGAGCGCATAAACGACTGCCCCAAGGCCGATAAAATTGAGGCTTAAAACAAGGATTATCCCGACGACCCTGAATAAATGACCTGTTGCGGACAGAATCATCCCGCCGGGGAGAAGAAGCAGATCACCTATGAGTAAAGGGGAGTGCAGGAGCAGAAGGCCTGCCAGGATCTGAAGCATGATCGCCTTTTCGGGCAGGAGCCTTCCCCCTAACATCCTGCTGAAGACTATGTATCCTGTCAGAGTAAACAATATAATGGCCAGCAATAAAAACGGGATAACAGGGATGCCCACAATCGTAATCAAAAATGCCAATATGATTATCGGAAATCCGACCATGGACGCAATTCCCAAAAGGACGCATTTGGGGAATTCATTCCTGAGTTTGTCTTCAACGTTCTTGAACTGTCTCGGAATGAAGGTTGTCAGCAGCAACGCCAGGAACAGCAATAATATGAAATAAACACAGTCCATGACAATACGCAGGATCTTCGTTATGTAATTAATCTTGCCGCCCAGCTTATGGATATCCACGGCAGTCATGTCTTTTAAAAAGCCAAAGGGATCCCGGACATTGACGCGGTCCTTAAAAGTCCTTGCCGATGGATCTACAGCCAGTGTGCCGCCTACATTTACTATATCCCCATTGATTATCGCATCGGGGCCGACAGTGAGATCACCCCCTATGCAAACGGCGTCTCCGTCAACCCGGCCATAAACAGTAAGGTCTGCACCTATTACTACCGCGTTGTTTTCTATGACTTCATCCTTCCCGATGATTCGGTCCTGGCCTACGGAAACCAGGTCGCCTGAACGAGGACTTCGATATTTCCTTAAATCATTTCCGTTAAGGCCGTCATTGTCATTTGACTGGAGTACGGGAGGAGCAGTAGGATCGGAGGGATTATCGGAGGCCTGCACGGCAAATGCCTTTAAAGGAACAAGGGCATCAAAAGCCCCGACGCCTAAAAATATCAAAAGCAGAATAAAACCTGTATTTATAGATAGCCTGTTCATATGTTACCTCCTGATTTGTAGAAAAGACGGTCCTTTCCCTTTGTTAAAAAGATCGTTAAAATCATGGCAAAGAGAGATGACAGAAAAATAAATCCGGGATTGCATCCGGAACATATAATCTCGTAT
>JAFGIC010000071.1 GCA_016929815.1 Deltaproteobacteria bacterium | reverse complement strand
GCGCCGATATATTTCATATTTCACCTTTGATTATTATAGGAAATTTTCTTTTAAGATTTGCGTATCCTGATTCCTTCTAGGAAATTTATTCCTTTGAAATGTCTCCCAATTTTACAGCAACATCAAGCACCATCCTTAAGGAGGATTCTAGGTCAAATCCAGCGAACTCGCTTGTGCGCAATACCGGTTTGAGCTGCGCATCAAGCTGCTGCCTGATGGCATTTAAACGATCTTCAGAGATGTTTATCGGATCATTGCCGGGAATGGCAAGCTTCTTTGAGACCATATTCAGAAAACTTTTCCGTAAAGGATCGAATTTCAGATTGCGTGCAACATAAGCAATATCGTAGAAATCCCTGATAGCAGGGTCACGGCGCGAAAGTGCGGCCCTGAATTTTTCGGCTATTGCTTCATCAAAGGATAGGCAAGGGATTGAGATCGGTTGGATCATGGCCTTACCGGAAATAGGATCAAGGATTATGGTCTGAGCTGAACCATTTAAAGCTGGCATTAAAAGGGGTTCACGTAACCCAACTTCTATCTTAACGGTTTCCTCATGATCACCAAGCGCCGACTGGTAGGCGACAATGGCAATATACTGTGTGGAATTATTTGCTCCCACAAGCGGCTGAATAAGCTTAAATATCCCGGATTGTTCCGACAGCCCGGCTACAGCATCCTTCATTCCAGCTGCGATCCTGCTCCGCGCAGAGCGGGATGATACAACCGGCATTGATATGGCGAAATCAAGGTCCTCGCTTAATCGATAAAACCCTGCATGGACCTTTGCAAGGCAGGTCCCTCCTTTGAATATCAGGGTCTTGTCCGCTGATGCCAGATAATAAAGCAGCAATGTACAGAAATAATCCTTTTCAATCAACCTCTGGCTAAAAAGGGTCTCTGCCGCAGTATAGTTCAGCGCCTCGCGGAATAGGACCATATCCCTATGAAGGATAGGTGTCATATTGTTTTCATGTCTCTTCATTGACAACTACTCCCCAGCGACGATTAATCTTGCCGCGTTTTGGCCTTATTGGTATCCATGGAATGAGTCCGGCGCTGGGTTTGAGCGCCTTTTCCAACCGGCGAAGCAGTCTTTCTTCCACGCCCTCTCTATCCAGGAGCAGACCGATACGCCTTATAGTCCCGGTATCTCCATAACGCAGGGTCACATCAATGAGTTTTTCGGCATTTATGCGGGCTGCACGCAGTTCATTTCTGATCCATTCATATGCACGGGGCAGGCTGTTGAACCTTGACCAGTCATAGACCGCGTCAAGCAACGTGCGGGATCGTGAGGAATAAATTGCGATAACGCCTTCGGCAGTCCAAAATTCCTCAGTATCGCCGAGGCGACTTGCATCAACCTTGATAAGCGAAAGGGCTACAGCGCCGACAGTTCTGTCTCCGGATATCGCGCTGTTGTAAGCGTATATCCTTACCGGCACCTGTTCGTCAAAGCCATACCTGTTGAATGCATTTGGTCCGCATATTTGATAACGCCCCTTTTTCCCCTCCATGAACATGTTAATGACTGAAATTCCGTCCGGGCTCCATTTCCCGCCCAACGGCAGCCGTTCCGGCACAAGATACAGTCCGCGCTGCACCCTGGCTATCATGCCAGCCTTTGCCAGACGGCTCAGGAGCTTCCGTTCCTGATCGGAGGTCAATTGAAGGGACGAGGCAATATCTCCCGGACGTATAGTGCGGAGCCGCCGCATTTGAACATAGGCAAAGAATTGCGTTTCCAGTTTTCCGAGTCTTTGTTTCATGGGTGCATTGTATTTTATTGAAAATCCTCTGTCAAGGCATTTTCAATAAATAGTGTGCATTTATTTTATGTTACGAGAACAGTGGGGCCTTGTCCCGTAAACCTGGTTATGCATCGCAATGCATATAGTGCGGGGTATGCCTGAAAAGTATCTCAGACAGTCATAAAGCTTAACGCTCAATGCTGAATGCTGAAAGTGTGAATTCGAAATTTGGTGTTTTCGGCTGAACACTATCTACCGGGGATGTCCGTCGGATGGGATGCTATAAAAAGAACCAAAAAGATTGTCAAAAGCCCTTGCACGTTGTGCGGTTCGGGATGCGTCGTCCTGAGTTATTTCGTTTCTTATGGATGTCCTCTTGTTTCATCACTGAATTGATATTTCGAGGTGCGTCACTATTTCTCCAGGTCGTGCCGTCATATTTTATTGAAATGCTTGTGATTTGATGATATTGATACCTTCCATTCTTATTGGATCAACTTTCGGGATTCATATTAAGCTGGTAGAGAATGTTGTCCATCAGGGACCTCATCACAAACGGTTCGAGGGGTCGAGCGAAAGGCAATTATAAAACGGCAGATTGCCCTGAATGTGAAATCAGTGGCTAATTTCCGTGGCGTTGACTATGTTTTGCCGCACCTTTCTCCCTTAAGCCCTTGAATCCTTGAACCCTGGAACCCTTGGCCCCTTTCTCCCAACTAATTGGGAGAAGATTCCAATATTAATCCTTAGCCGCAGGAGATACAATGATGAAAAAAAAACTTACTGTTATGGGATCCTTTTTGCTCATCTTGATGCTTTCGGGGTGTTTCACCGGTTCTGATGAAAAGGCAAAAGAGGAGGTTATTACCGGAGTTACCCTCCGGGAATCTGACGCCAAATACGTGGATTCTGCGCAATACAGCCAGTATGAGACGGTCACTTTCTCAAGTGGCCGCTCCCAGTCTATCGACGTGGACACGCAGACTTTCGTCCTGACCATCGACGGCACGATCGTCAACCTCGATGATCCCGCCAACTGGACCGCGAACGCCGTTTTGAGTGTTGTGGAAAAGGGGATGAGTGATACCGTCGGCATGTCCATGAACAATGCCTGCTGGGGACCCTTCTTCTTCACTGCGGCTGCTTATGTCCAGGACGGGAAGTATCTTGCCGCCAAGTCCGTGACCGCAGCGACCGGAAGCGCCGTCATTACCGACGAGGGCATGAAAGGAGGCGTTATCAGCACGGACGCCGACTATATGAGTGGTCTCTTTGTCTATGGCGATAAGGGCGAGAAGTACACTATCGACGGTGTCACCTTCAACTGCGCCGG
>JAFGIC010000070.1 GCA_016929815.1 Deltaproteobacteria bacterium | reverse complement strand
CCCGGAAATTATTTTCGAAGGGACATGGGGAGGCCGGGCGAGGAGGAGACCCTGACTGCCCGCCTGATCGACAGGCCTCTGCGGCCCCTGTTCCCTGAAAATTTTTACAGTGAGATACAGATTATTGCAAGTGTGCTTTCAACCGACAGGCAGAATGAAGCCGATGTCCTTTCTATAGTCGGGGCCTCGGCCGCACTTGAGGTTTCGGATATACCCTTTAACGGTCCTGTTGCGGCTGTCAGGGTGGGGAGGATAAACGGCCGGTTTGTTGTCAATCCCACGATGCTTGAACAGGAGGGATGCGATATCAACCTGATTGTAGCAGGCACAAAGACCGCTGTGGTCATGGTGGAGGGCGGAGCGGAATTTGCATCCGAGGCGGATATGATTGATGCGGTGTTTTTCGGTCATCAGGCCATGCAGCCCATGATAGACATGCAGATTGAAATGAAAAGAGAGGTCGGCAAACCCAAGAGGCAGATACAGACGCCTGTCAGGGATGAGGGGGTGGAGAACAAGGTGATTGAGACGGCGACTCCTATCATAAGGGATGCCATCACCACCCCGAACAAGGGAATACGCAGGGATAAGCGGGATCTCGCATTCAGATCGGCCATGGATGCCCTGGGAGAGGGATATGAGGATAAAAAGCCCAGGGTAAAAGAGCTTCTTGACGGACTTGAAAAAAAGATGGTCAGAAAGATGATGATTGAGGAGGGCAGGCGCATTGACGGACGGTCGTTCAGCGAGGTCAGGCCCATTGAATGCATGGTAGGGGTGCTCCCCAGGGTGCACGGTTCTGCCCTTTTCACCAGGGGCGAGACCCAGGCAATGGTATTGACAACACTCGGCACAGAGATGGATGAACAGAGGATAGACACCATATACGGAAATATTTTCAGGAATTTTATCCTGCACTATAATTTCCCGCCATATTCGGTGGGTGAGGTCAAAAGACTTTCCGGACCCAGCAGGAGGGAGATAGGACATGGCGCCCTTGCAAGGAGGGCGCTTATTCCGGTAATACCCGACAAGGACAAGTTTCAGTACGCCATTCGTGTTGTTTCGGAGATCCTCGAATCCAACGGATCTTCATCCATGGCAAGCGTGTGCGGCGGGTCGCTTTCGCTGATGGACGCCGGCGTGCCGATCAAGGATGCCGTGGCCGGCGTGGCCATGGGCCTTGTGTCGGAGGGAGACAAGATGGTTGTCCTGACGGACATAATAGGTGACGAGGATCATTACGGGGATATGGATTTCAAGGTCACGGGGACAAAGGAAGGCGTGACCGCCCTGCAGATGGATATCAAGATAGACGGCGTTACCAGAGATGTATTGGAGAAGGCCCTGGCACAGGCAAAAGAGGGCAGAATTCATATCCTCGGGATAATGAATGATACGATAGCGCAGCCCAGGAGCAAGGTGTCCGAATACGCCCCGATTATTGTGAAGCTGAAAATAAAAACAGAAAAGATAAAACTCCTGATCGGCCCGGGAGGCAAGACAATAAAGGAGATCAGCGCTAAGGCCGATTCCTCGATAAATGTTGATGACGAAGGAAATGTCACCGTTTCATCGCCCGATGAAGAGACATCCAGGGTAGCCCTTGAAATGATAAATGAACTTACCCAGGATGCCGAGATCGGCAAACTCTACAAGGGCAAGGTAAGAAAGATAATGGATTTCGGCGCCTTTGTTGAGATACTGCCTGGAACCGACGGGCTTATCCATATTTCCCAGCTGGACAAGGAAAGGGTGAACAAGGTCACCGACATACTCAGTGAAGGCGACGAGGTGCTGGTTAAGGTCCTTGATGTAGATAAAAACGGCAAGATATCCCTTTCACGCAAGGCAGCCCTGGGTGAAAGTCTGGAATAAGATGTATCAAAAATCAGAGCTGAAAAACGGAATCAGGATAGTCACGGAAAGGCTTGATCACTACAGGTCTGTGTCGCTGGGGATATGGGTAGGCGCCGGATCAAGAGATGAAGATGCCGGGACGAACGGCATATCTCATTTTATCGAGCACATGATTTTCAAGGGTACCAGGAATCGAAATACCCTCCAGATAGCAAAGGAACTCGACGCTATCGGGGGGCTTTCAAACGCCTTTACATCCAAGGAATATACCTGTTTTCATTCAAAGGTGCTTGATAAACACTTCCCTGTCCTCGCTGATATTATGTCGGATATCTTTTTAAATTCGGTATTTGATCCTGATCATATAGATAAGGAAAGACAGGTTATTCTTCAGGAAATAAGCATGGTGGAGGATTCTCCTGAAGAACAGATCTATGAAATTTTCAATAATCTGTATTGGAGCGATCACCCGCTGGGTATGTCGATCCTTGGCACAGGCGAGACTGTCAGCGCAATCGACAAGGAAGGGCTCCTTGATCATAAAAAGAGGTTTTATTTCCCTTCAAGGATCATTATCTCCGTTGCGGGAAACATCGACCATGAAAGCGTGGTTGAATTTTTCAGGCCCATCTTTGAACCCCTTGAACCCGGAGAGCCTGCACCTCCGTTAACAGTGCCCAGGATCAATCAGGCAATTTTATGCCAGTATAAACCGCTTGAACAGGTTCATCTATGCATGGGAGGAAAGGCCCCTCATCTGCTGAATGATATGAGGTTTGCGGGAACCATTCTAAATACCATACTTGGCGGGAATATGAGTTCAAGGCTTTTCCAGGAGATCAGGGAAAAAAGGGGGCTTGCATATTCCATCTATTCCTTTATCTCTGCCTATATCGATACCGGAATACTCGGGATATGCGCCGGAACAGATCCCAGGGAGGCCAATAATGTCCTTGATTTGATCAAAAAGGAGATTAAGAAAATCAAGGATGGAGATATATCGGAAACCGATCTCAAAGAGGCAAAGGAACATCTTATCGGAGGGATACTGCTCGGTTCCGAGAGTACGGATTCAAGGATGCTCAGGCTGGCAAAGAATGAGTATCTCTTTAACCGTTATATCAGCTATGACGAGGTGGTGGAGTCCCTGGAGAGTGTCACCGTTGAAGATGTGGTAGCCTGCGCCAGGGAGGCGTTTGATCCGATAAATACTTCACTTGCAACCCTGGGGCCCTTTAAGGAAGAAGATTTGACATTATGATAAGGCGAAAAAGAATTGGAAAGGATACCCATTAAGATCAAGAGGCTTGGGCATAATCCGGACCTTCCCTTGCCGGGATATGAGACAGAGGGTTCTTCGGGGATGGACGTCAGGGCGGCGGTTGAGAGTCCCGTTACATTGAATCCAGGTGAAGTAAAACTTATTCCCACCGGATTTGCCGTGTCCATTCCTCCCGGGTATGAGGGACAGGTAAGGCCAAGGAGCGGACTTGCCCTGAGACACGGCATTGGGATGGTCAACAGCCCCGGCACAATTGATTCCGATTACAGGGGCGAAGTATCCATCATCATGATAAACTGGGGACAAATGCCTTTTACAATAAACAGGGGCGACAGGATTGCCCAGATGGTCATAGGAAAGGTGTACAGGGCCGACCTTGTAGATGTCAATGATTCTTCACTTGATGCCACTATACGAGGCGCCGGTGGGTTCGGGCACAGCGGGATAGGATAAAAAAAGGGAGAGAACCGCCCATGCGCTTTTCCGTGCTTGCATCAGGCAGCGGAGGAAATGCCTGTTATATTGAGACAGACTATTCCAGAATCCTTATTGACGCGGGACTAAGCTGCCGTGAGATTATAAGGCGTATGGAAATCCTGGATGTTTCACCTGTTCATTTTGACGCCCTTTTTATCACCCATGAACATCATGATCACATTAAGGCAGCCGGACCTATATCACGCAGGTTTAATACCCATATCCATATCAATAACCTGACGATGCAGCGGGTAAAAACAGGCATCGGCAGGATCGCGGGACACATCCCATTTGAGACGGGACAGACTATAAAGATAAACGATTTAACCATAGAGACCTTTACCAAGTGCCATGACGCCGCTGACCCTGTGGGGCTGGTCGTATCCTCAAACGGATCGAGACTTGGCATAATCACGGATGCAGGCCGAAGCACAAGGCTGCTTGAAGACCGCCTCAGGGGATGCAGGGCGCTGATAATCGAGTTCAATCACGATGAAGCGATGCTTGAGCAGGGACCCTATCCCCTGCATCTCAAGAGAAGGATCAGGGGGTCTGAAGGACATCTTTCAAACAGGGAGGCTGGGGAGCTGTTGAAGACCCTTATGCACAGCGGACTGAGACACATT
>JAFGIC010000069.1 GCA_016929815.1 Deltaproteobacteria bacterium | reverse complement strand
CAGAAATTTTTTATGTGGAAAATGCCGTTGATTAATCTGAAAAAATCGTTTATCGCTTATCCGCAAAAATGCTTAAAGTAATTAATAACAGGGTGCAGATTTTTTCCTTGAAATCTTATATATTGTCCTGTATATAAACTTGTTCTTTTTCCCCCTTTGGCGTTGTTCTGTTTCAGACGCCGGGGGCATTTTTTATTTTTATGTATTTATAATGTCAATCACTTGCCATGGAAATGAACGTATCTAGCCTGGGCTTTTGTAATTGACTTTTAATAAAAATTTGATTAAAAAATACTTTTTTAGTGATTATTGGAGGTGACTATGTACGCTGTCATTCAAACCGGCGGAAAACAGTACCGCGTGACCCCGGGAGAACTTGTAAAGGTTGAAAAACTGCCGGGCGATAAGGGGGATCAGATTACCTTTGATAAGGTCCTTTTGACCTCAGACGGTGAAACCATTAATGTAGGCAGTCCTTTTCTTTCGGATATCAAGGTCCAGGGCCGCATAGCACGGCAGGCCAGGGACAGAAAGGTCCTTGTTTTCAAGTACAAGAGAAGGAAGGATTACAGGAAAAAGATAGGGCACAGACAGAGTTTTACACTTGTAAAGGTGGATGAGATCGCCAAGCAATGACCTTTGCATGTCTGTAACGTGCATTCTCATAACGTAACAGGACACGGCATCCGTGTCATTAGATGTTTTATGAAAGAGGGAAATGAAATATGGCACATAAAAAGGCGGGAGGAAGCTCCCGAAACGGAAGGGACAGCGCCGGCCAGAGGTTCGGCATCAAAAGATACGCAGGCCAAAAGGTGCTTCCCGGCAATATTCTTGTAAGACAGAAAGGCACTAAGATCCACCCGGGCGCAAATGTCGGGATTGGAAGGGACTATACTATTTTCTCCAAGATCGACGGAGTCGTAGCCTTTGAAAAATATAAAGGCGACCGTAGAAGGGTAAGCGTTTACGCGGAGTAATATAAAAGATCATCTCCATCTCCTGAGGTTATTATGGGATTCTTGGATGAAGTAGTTATTACCGTTGTATCCGGGGATGGTGGAAAAGGTTGTGTAAGCTTCAGACGCGAGAAATTTATTCCCAAGGGCGGTCCCGACGGAGGAGACGGGGGGGCAGGAGGGAATATCATTTTTCATGCCACCAGCAGTCTTAACACCCTATCGGATTTCAGTTCAAAAAGATATTTCAAATCTCAAAACGGCAGGCCCGGAAAAGGCAAGCACCAGACAGGAAGAAATGGTTCGGATGTCATTATCAAGGTCCCCCTGGGGACAATAATATATGACAACGACACAGGGGATGTCCTTGAAGACCTGGTAAAGGAGGATCAGGAGATCATCTTTTTAAAAGGCGGGATAGGCGGCAAGGGCAACAGTCATTTCACCACATCGACCAACAGGACCCCCAGGTTCGCCCAGGACGGGATGCCCGGCCAGAAGAGAACCGTCAGGCTCTCTTTAAAATACATAGCCGACATAGGGCTTATAGGATTGCCCAATGCCGGCAAATCAACACTGCTGTCCCGCCTTACCATGGCCCGTCCCAGGGTAGCCGATTACCCCTTTACCACGATCTTTCCAAACCTGGGGGTCATGGAGTTCGATAACGGCAGGCGTCTTACCATAGCTGATATCCCGGGCCTGATAGAGGGGGCAAGCGAGGGAAAGGGGCTTGGGCACAGGTTTTTGAAACATGTCGAAAGGACGAGGTTCCTTCTTCATCTTATAGACGGGGCTGCCTCATCAAAAGAAGCTATGCTTAGGGATTTTTACCTTTTACAGGAAGAGCTTAACCGATATAATCCCAGTATAACAAAAAAGGAACAGATGGTCCTGATCAATAAGACGGACATCATGCATGGGGGCGGGAGGGATATCGACGACATAAGGGCGGAATTTAAAAGGATCGGTTTTGAGTCCATGGCCCTGTCTGCATTGACCGGCGACGGTCTTGAGGTACTGAAAGATATCCTGGAGAAAAAGCTGCTCAACGGGATTAATAACGACAAGCCGGAACCAACAATTGATAATATTGTCTAAGAAACTGAGGACAGGATGCCGACAAACAGAAACGCATTTATAAAACAGGCCAGACGGGTGGTAATCAAGGCCGGCAGCGGCATGCTTACGGGAAACGGCGGTCTGAATACCAGGGTCATCAATAACCTGAGCGGGGATATATGCGGGCTCATGGAAAGAGGGGTGGAGGTCGTACTGGTATCCTCGGGCGCCATAGCCTCCGGATTAAAAAAGCTGGGGATGACAAAGAGGCCTAAATCCATATCAAAAAAACAGGCAACGGCCGCTGTGGGACAGAGCAGCCTGATAATGGCCTACGAAAAGGCCTTTGCACGCTGCGGGAAGACGGTTGCCCAGATATTGATTACCAGGGATGATTTCAACAACAGGAACAGGTACCTGAATGCGAGGAATACCATCTTTACGCTCCTTGAATGGGGGGTAACACCTGTAATAAATGAAAACGACACTGTTGCCTTTGAAGAGATAAAGTTCGGGGACAACGACAACCTCAGCGCAATGGTGGCAAATATGACAGAGGCAAACCTCCTGATCAACCTGACGGACATGGACGGACTTTTTGACAAGGATCCACGGAAAAACAAGGACGCAGTGCTGATCAGGGTAGTCGAGAAGTTAAACAGCGACGTGATCCGTTGCGCGGGGGCGGACGCCGGAACGCTTGGCACAGGCGGGATGGCCAGCAAGGTCGCAGCGGCAAGGAAGGTAGCGCTCAGGGGCATACCTGCGATAATTGCGAATGGGACCAGGAGGGGCGTGCTTCAGGATATCTTCAGCGGCAAGGACATCGGCACGCTGTTTTTGCCGCATGAAAAGGCATTTTGCGGACGCAAACACTGGATAGCCTTTTCAAAGGCGCCTAAGGGAAGGCTTGTTATAGACGGAGGAGCGGCAGATGCCCTGAGGAGGAACGGGAAAAGCCTCCTTCCCTCGGGCGTAAGGGAGGCAACGGGAGATTTTGTGCGGGGTGATTCGGTGATCATCCTTGACAAAGACGGGGTGGAGTTAGCCGTGGGGATGACAAATTATTCGTCTGAAGAGGTCAAAAAGATAATGGGCCTCAAGAGTTCAGAGATAGAGTCAGTACTGGGCTATAAGGATGATGATGAAGTCATTCACAGAGATAATATGGCAATAACAGACGGCATTACGGATGGAGAATAGTATGTTGATCGAACGGATGGTTACTGAGATGGGGCAGGCGGCGAAGGAGGCGTCAAGGATACTTCGGAAAACGGAAAGGTCCGCTAAGGATAAGGCCCTCCTCATGACGGCCGACAGGTTGCTGGAGAGGAAAGAAGAGATTCAAAAGGAAAACAGAAAGGATCTGTCCCTCGCGAGGGAGCAAGGGCTTTCGTCCGCCATGATTGACAGGCTTACCCTGGATGACAAGACCCTTAAATCCATGGCTGAAGGCATGAGGGAGGTTGCAGGACTTCCCGACCCCGTGGGAGAGGTAACGGGGATGTGGAAAAGGCCCACAGGACTGACCGTCGGAAGGGTCCGGATCCCCCTCGGTGTTATAGGTTTTATCTATGAATCGAGACCCAATGTCACAGTAGATGCAGCCGCCCTTTGCCTTAAATCCGGAAACAGTGTAATATTAAAGGGCGGGTCAGAGGCGATCAATTCGAACATGATACTGGAGAAGATACTGAAGGATGCCCTGCTGGAGGCCGGGCTGCCTGAAAAGGCGGTGCAGGTGGTGCCCACCACGGACAGGGATGCGGTCCGCGTCCTTCTGGGCCTTGACCGTTATGTGGATATCATCATACCGAGGGGAGGGGAGGGTCTTATCAGATATGTTGTTGAGAACTCCCGAATCCCGGTATTAAAGCATTATAAAGGCGTGTGCCATGTTTATGTGGATGAATTCGCCGATCCGGCCATGGCGTCGGATGTGTGTTTTAACTCAAAGGTGCAGAGGCCCGGTGTGTGCAATGCAATGGAGACCATGCTTGTCCACAAAAAGATAGCCGGTGAATTTTTGCCTGCCATGGGGAAGAGGTTCCGTGATGCAGGCGTGGAACTGAGGGGCTGCCCTGAGACAATAAAGATCTTGCCCTGGGCAAGGGCGGCCGTTGAATCCGACTGGCCCGAGGAATTTCTGGACCTCATACTCAGCGTCAGGGTTGTGTCGGATATGGATGAGGCCCTTGACCATATAGAGAAATACGGCTCGAATCACACGGATGCGATCATAACAAAGGACTATGAACGCTCCAGGAGGTTTCTGGCGGAGGTGGATTCATCCCTGGTGCTTGTCAATGCCTCGACGCGTTTTAATGACGGTTTTCAGCTTGGGCTCGGGGCGGAGATCGGGATAAACACCTCGAAGCTGCATGCCTTCGGCCCCATGGGGCTGGAAGAGCTTACAACGACAAAATTCATCGCCTATGGGGACGGGCAGTTGAGGAGTTAGCGCACAATTTAAAACTGGCGGACAGTTTGAGGAGCATATAATTTGCGGCTGGGAATCCTTGGAGGCACATTCGATCCTATACACTATGGCCACCTGCGCATAGCCGAGGAGGCATGCGAGGAACTGGGGCTTGAAAAGGTTCTGCTTGTCCCGGGGGCGTTGCCTCCACACAAGGTAAAAAGGGAGATAAGCCCCTTTAGAGACAGGTTCGCGATGGCCGGTCTCGCAGCTGAGGGTTCTCCGGTCCTTGAGGCGTCCGACCTGGAGGGACGCCGTGAGGGGTTCTCCTATTCGATAGATACACTGCGGGAACTGCATGGCATCTACGGTCCGGGCCTTGAACCTTTTTTCATAATAGGGATTGATGCATTTCTGGAGATCAGGACCTGGAAAAGCTATAAGGAGCTTTTTCAGGAGGCAAATTTTGCGGTCATAAAAAGACCGGGTTTTCCTGATGAAGGGTTAGGGCCGAGGCTGTTGTCGATGGATCTGGGGTTTAAACCGGCGGGGGAAAATAACCGTTATGAGTCACCATTGCTCGGTCGCAGCGTTATATATAAGGAACTGACCCTTTTTTCTATATCCTCAACCAGGATAAGGGAGTTGGTAGCGGCTGGGAGATCCATACGATTTCTTGTCCCGGAACCGGTCAGATTGTATATTAAAGAGAAGGGATTGTATTTAAATGGAAGGACTTGACAAGGCGCTTCTTGCATCTGAAATCATCATGGAAAGGAAGGCTGTTGATCCTGTCCTGTTTGAAGTTACGGGATTGACATCCATAACCGATTATTTCCTCATAGCAAGCGGGAATTCGAGCAGGCAGGTGCAGGCAATAGGCCGCCACCTCCAGAGAAAGATGAGGGAAAAGGGTTGCAGGACATACGGCATTGAAGGTGAACAGGAAGGCCAGTGGATACTCATGGATTACGGCGACCTTGTCGTACATATCTTTTATCAACCGGTCAGGGAATTTTACGACCTTGAGGGACTCTGGAGCGAGGCCCCAAGGATAGGATTGGTAAAAAAAGATGGGAAAAAATCGAGATAAAAGACGAGGGATTATTGTTTTAATTACTGTTTCCACGTTATTATTTGTTCTTTCCTGTCCGGCATGGAATTTCGCAATGTCGATAGAAGATGAATACAAGCTGGGCAGGGAATTCCTTGAAAGCGTAGATAAGGAACTGGCGACCCTGGATGATACCTTTGTAAATCAATACCTGACGGATCTCGGCAATTATTTAGGCGAGTTCCAGGATAAAAAGCCCTTTGCATTGACCTTTTATGTCGCAAAGGAGAACCAGCTCAACGCCTTTGCCGGCCCTGCAGGTCATATCTTTATTTATTCCGGGCTTATTAATATAATGGATGAGGTTGATGAGCTGGCATCCGTGGTTTCTCATGAGATAGGCCATGTCTCTCGAAGGCATCTTTCCAGACAGGCGGAACAAGGCCAATTGGCAAGCATTGGAGTCATAGCAGGCATGCTGGCCGGGGCCTTGATAGGCGGTGACGCAGGGGAGGCCCTTATGATAGGGTCCTATGCCGCGGGCACCCAGGCTATGCTCAGCTACAGCAGGGACGACGAACGCGAGGCCGACCAGCTGGGTTTTAAAAAGGCATATCTGGCAGGGTTCAGGCCCGATGCATTTGTCGATGCCCTTTCAAAACTGCAGCAGGGGCAGTGGGGCGTCAATCAGACTCCAGCGTACCTGCTTACCCACCCTGTCGATTCCGAGAGGATGGCCAACCTTACGGCCATGAGCCGGATATACCCCGAGCCTGAAAAGAGCGATGAAGCGGAACGGTTCAGGAGGCTTTACCCGCTTTTCAGGACCATTGTGAGGGCCCAGTCAACTGACCCGAAGGATGCAGAGAGATATTTCAGTTCCGAAATGGAAAAGACGCCTGATTCCGGCATTGCCCATTTCGGCCTGGCCATGGCATTGCAGAACAAAGGGGAATACGACAGTGCCATGGATGAATATAATATTGCCTTAAACATCATGGATGAAAAGGCGTCGGTCTTAATATACATGGGTGAGACATACCTGATGAAAGGGCAGACAAAGGAAGCAATAGGCGCCTTTGAAAAGTCCCTGGCAATAGACAAAAAAGATAAAGTTGCGCTCTATCTGCTGGCCATGTCTTATCAGGACGCAGAGGAGTACTCGAAGGCGATTGAGATATATGACAGGCTTGCCCTTATGGCGCCGGTAAAGAACGACGTCTTTTACAATCTCGGCCTTTGTCAGGGAAGAGAGAACATACTCGGTCCTGCGCATTACAATTTCGGGAGATATTATAAGAGGATCGGGGACATGGAAAATGCCGATTTTCATTTTAAAAAGGCGGGTGAACTTGCCGGGAGCGATCAGGAACTTCAGGATAAGATCAGGAAAGAAACGGAAGAGATGAAAAGTGAAAAACAGCCCGTGCAGCCGCCTGTGCAAGGGGGCTAGAGTATGCTCCCTGATTTGTCGAGATATTCCCTTGCCTGTAGATTTCCAAGACGGGCAGCCTCCCTCATGTCCTCCATGGCCTTTTTCCTTTTCTTCATGTTCAGGTATATAAGTGCCCGGTTATAATAGAGATCCGGGTCGTGAGGTTCTAATTTAATGGCCGAGGTAAAGTCCTTAAGCGCCTTTTTAAACTTTTTTGCGCCAAGGTAGGCATTTCCTCTGTTGCAGAAGGCATCGGCCGATGCCGGATTGATCCTTATCACCTCTGAAAAGTCCTTTATGCCAAGATCATACTTTCCATCCTTAAGGTATAACAGCCCCCTGTTATAAAAGGCGTCCGAATAATCGCCATCGATCTTTATAGCGGATGAATAATCCTTTTCAGCGCTTGCCGGATCATTCATCTGTTCAAATATTATCCCGCGGCTGTAATAGTAGTCGGCGTT
>JAFGIC010000068.1 GCA_016929815.1 Deltaproteobacteria bacterium | reverse complement strand
TATACGACCAAAACAGGGAAGGAAGTGGGGCTGGGGTTGGCCTTTCTCGGGCAATCGGCCGAGGAGGCAGGAGGAATGCTGACCATTGAGAGCGAAAAAGGAAGAGGTACTAGAATTATAGCAACATACACCTTAAGCCATATTGACAGAAGGCCTTTCGGTAATCTTGAGGAGACTATTCAATGCCTTAAGATGACTCATCCGGAAGTAAACATCTTTTATGAATATCAAAAAATTAACAACGGGTGAACCATGCCAATTCCTACCATTAACGGCCAACAGGTTGAAGTAGAGGAAGGAACAACATTACTAACCGCTATTGAAAAGCTGGGGATCAAGGTTCCGACACTCTGTTATCATAAGGCGCTTAGTCCCTACGGGGCGTGCAGGCTTTGCGTTGTCGAGGTCCATGTGAAAGACAGGCCGCCTTCGCTTCAGGCATCCTGTTCTTATCCCGCCCTTGATGGAATCACAGTATTAACGGACACGGACAGGGTCAAAAATGCCAGAAAAATCGCCGCTGAACTTCTGCTTGCAAGGTGTCATGATTCTGAAACCATTCAGAGAATAGCCGCGGAGCTCGGAGTGGGAGAGCCTAGAATAAAGAAAAAATATGATGACTGCGTCTATTGCGGTCTTTGCGTACGAATGTGCAACGAGAGAATGGGAAGAACGGCGATCGGTTTTTCCGGAAGAGGATCGAGAAAAAAACTGGAACCTCCCTTCGGAAAGTATAACGAGATGTGCTGGACCTGCGGCGCCTGCAACTTTATCTGTCCCGTAGGGAAGAAGGTTTCCACTTTAACCAGTGATAAAGTACAGATCCCTTTGCCCAATCCCTATAATATGGGTCTGGACCAAAGGGCGGCTGCTTATATCCTTTATCCCCAGGCGGTCCCGAATAAGGCCTCTATAGACGCGGAGCATTGCCTTCATATGAACTATGGCGCCTGCGGCATCTGCGAAGAGATATGCGAGGCCAAGGCCATTAATTATGAGCAGAAAGAGGAAACCGCCCAACTCGATGTAGGGGCGGTTATTCTTGCTCCGGGGTATGAGATTTTTGACGCGAAACTTAAGCCTGACTACGGTTATGGAAGATTTCCCAACGTGGTTAACGCCCTTGAATTCGAAAGGATTCTGTCCGCGTCAGGGCCCTATTCGGGAAAGGTCCAGAGACCGTCCGACGGGAAGATTCCTCATCGTATTGCCTTCATTCAGTGCGTCGGTTCAAGGGATTCGGAAAGGGACTACTGCTCATCCATATGCTGCATGTACGCCACAAAGGAGGCCATCATCGCCAAGGAACACGCGGGAGAAGACCTGAAATGTGATATTTTCTTCATGGATCTGCGCGCATTCAGCAAGGGATTCGAGGAGTATTATCAGAGGGCAAAAACGATGGGCATAGAATACATCAGGTGCCGCCCTTTTCAGGTTGAAGAAGTGCCGGATACGGGCGATCTGATCGTCAGATACCTTATTGAGGGCGAAAAAAAGGTCTCCCGCGAATATGACATGGTAATTCTTTCCGTAGGGGTTCAGCCGCCTGAAGATGCGGTGAAGCTGTCTCATATCTTCGGCATAGATCTGAATGAGTATAAGTTCTGTGAGACTCCGACATTCCGACCCATTGAAACAAACAAGGAGGGGATCTATGTAACCGGTCCGTTCAACGAACCGAAGGATATCCCCGAGACGGTAATGCAGGCCTCTGGCGCCGCGTCGAAGGTCATGTCGCTTCTAAGGGACGCAAAGGGAAGCCTTATTACAAAAAAAGAATTCCCGCCCGAAAGGGATGTTACAGGTGAAGAGCCCAGGGTTGGGGTATTTGTATGCCACTGCGGTATGAACATAGCCGGGTTTCTCAACGTGCCGGAGGTAGTGGAATACGCAAAGACTCTTCCGAATGTGGTATATGCAGAGAATAATCTCTATACCTGCTCCAACGACACACAGGAGAAGATCAAGGAGAAGATAGCCGAACACGGTCTCAACCGCGTTGTAGTGGCGTCCTGCACCCCGAGGACCCATGAGCCGCTTTTCAGGGCCACCCTCAGAGAGGCGGGTCTTAACCAGTACCTTTTTGAAATGGCGAATATCAGGGACCAGTGTTCATGGGTTCACATGCACGAATATGACAAGGCCACGGTAAAGGCAAAGGATCTGGTGCGCATGGCAACGGCTAAGGCAAGGCTTCTTGAGCCCCTGCAGACAAGGTCTGTTCCTGTGAAAAAGGCCGCGCTTGTCATAGGCGCCGGTGTGGCCGGCATGACAGCATCCCTAGAGTTGGCCGATCAGGGGTTTGATGTTTTTCTTGTGGAACGGGAAAAGGAGATCGGCGGCCATCTCAGAAATATTCATTATCTTATCACCGGGACAAAACTCCATGACGAATTCAGATCTCTTATTGTCAGGGTGAAAGAAAACAATATGATCAAGCTTTTTACCCAGGCGAAAATAGAAATGATCGAGGGTTCGGTAGGAGATTTCAGGACAAGGATAATTACAAACGGCGTAACCAGGGCGATTGAGCATGGCGTGGTGATCGTAGCCACCGGCGCCAGGGAATACGAGCCCAAGGAATATCTTTACGGAGATAATGAAAGAGTGATAACCCAATTGGAACTCGAGCGGAGGCTGGTAACCGTTGAGGATTTTTTCACCGCCCCGGGCAAGGGCCTTGGGACCATAGTGATGATCCAGTGTGTCGGTTCCAGGGATGAAGAACATCCCTATTGCTCCAGGCTCTGCTGTACTGAGGCAGTAAAGAATGCCTTAAAGATTAAAGAGATTTCTCCGAGCACGGCTGTTTACATTCTTTACAGGGACATGAGGACCTACGGTTTCAGGGAACATTACTATACATTGGCGCGACAGAAGGGAGTTGTGTTTATCCGTTATGATAAGGACAGTAAACCCGTTGTTTCAGAAGACCTGAAAAAATTGAAGATAGATGTAGTCGACCAGACCCTTAAGATTCCGATCTCCGTATCCGCCGATCTTCTTGTCCTTTCCACCGGTATTGTCGCCGATAAAGACAACAATGCGATAGCCCAATTCCTGAAGATCCCGCTGAACAGCGACGGCTTTTTCCTTGAGGCGCATATGAAGCTCAGACCGGTGGATTTTGCCACAGACGGCGTATTTCTGGCCGGTCTTGCACATTCACCCAAGCGGATAGAGGAGAGCATAATCCAGGCCCAGGCAGCCGCGGGACGTGCGGCCACAGTTCTTTCAAAGGACGAGATAGAATTCGAAGGCAATATATCATTTGTGGTTCACGAGAATTGTGACGGCTGTGCCTATTGCGTGGATACATGTCCCTATAAGGCAATTACGCTCCTCGAATATATGTGGCAAGAAACTGTCAAGAAGACTGTAGAGGTCAATGAATCGGCATGTAAGGGCTGCGGATGCTGTATGGCTACCTGCCCGAAAAAGGGGATATTTGTTAAGGGTTTTAAACTGGAACAGATTGCAGCTCAGGTTAATGCTGCATTAGGGGTGGAATAATGAATGATACAACTGAACCGTTGATAATAGGATTCTGCTGCAACTGGTGCTCATATGCCGGAGCGGATCTGGCCGGTGTATCGAGACTGCAGTACCCGACCAGTCTTAGGATTGTCAGGGTAATGTGCTCGGGTATGGTGCACCCGAATCTGGTAATAGATGCCCTGACAAAAGGCGCTGACGGGGTTATTATCTGCGGATGCCACATAGGTGATTGCCACTATATGGAAGGCAACCTAAAAGCGGAAAAGAGGGCTGACGCTATTCAGCTTATGCTTGAGGATTTTGGGATCGAGCCCGAGAGATTCCGCCTTGAATGGATATCGGCTGCCGAAGCCCCGAGATTCGCGGAGGTGATTAGAGACTTCACTGAGCAGATAAAACAGCTTGGTCCCAGTCCCTATAAGATGTGATATTACTAGGGAGGGATTGGAGGGGATAATTTTTAATCTCTGTGGGTTTAATCCCCCGAGGCGATTCGACTGAGCTTGCCGAGGTCTTGCCGCGAAATTATTATATGGTTTTCAGCGAGTAATTTATGAATTCAGTAAACAGGATACAGAAAACAGAAGAAATAAAAACTGTCGAAAAAATATTATTAAGCTGTCTTCTGATTACTGTCTTCTGAATTCTCGATACCCTGCTGCTCTGCGGC
>JAFGIC010000067.1 GCA_016929815.1 Deltaproteobacteria bacterium | reverse complement strand
CCCTGCAATGATAGCCCGTGAGCTGTTTATAAGGTTTAATGCCGTAAATGGAAAGGTGTGGACAGGATTCTTTTGCGTGTGCACGGCCCTTGCCGTAAGCGCCTTTTATGAATTCGTGGAATGGTGGACGGCGCTGATTTCCGGGACATCGGCTGACGCCTTTCTGGGAACCCAGGGCTATGTATGGGACACACAGTCGGATATGCTCTATGCGTTAATCGGAGCGCTGATGGCTGTTCTTCTCTTATCGAAATACCATGATGCGTGGTTGAAGGAATTTGAAGCATAAGAGGTATCGGGATTACAACAGAGCGATTTTTTTATTGGAGGAAACGGTATGAAGAAATATATATTTTTTGCAACTATTGTTGCAGTAATTTTCTTTTCTTTCATTCTTTATGCGTCTGAAAATGAAGATTCATATCACCCGGAGATTGATAGATTTGCGTCAGATACACCTCCAGTTGTTATCAAACAAGTAAATCCCAGCTATCCATGGAAAGCGATGAGAGAATTAATTGAGGGCGTTGTTATAGTGAAGTTTATAGTGAATAAAGAAGGTAATATTGAAGACCCTATAATAGAAGAGTCGGTGCCCCTCGGTTATTTTGAAGATGCCGCGATTGAGGCAATATATAAATATCAATTCAAACCTGCTACTGGAAATGGGGTGCCTGTTGATTGTATTGCTAACTTGCCAGTGATATTCGCTTTTGGTGATCTTCATGCTAGGGAACTCAGTATTAGATTAGAGGCTTATCGTGCTTGGGATTATGGTGTAACTTTGTTAGAAAAAGCGGAATATCTAAAAAGCAATTGAAAAATTTTCAAATGCCATAGACCTGCATCCTAGATACAGTGTTGCATATTTTTACAGGGCTAGCGCATATATTGAAATCAGTGAACATTCAATGGCCCTTTCAGATCTTAATAAGGCTATCAAGTTGAAATCGAATATTGCCGATTATCATAATCAAAGAGGAATTGTCTATACTCTGTTGGAAAATTACGAAAAAGCTATTAAAGACTTTAACAAGGCCATAAAAATAGATAAGGAAATAATTGAATATTATTATAATCGAGGTAGTGCTTTTATGAAATCAGAAAGATATCATGAGGCTATTCAAGATTATATCAAAGTAATAAGTTTGGATGCAGGCGATACACAGGCATTTATCAACCGTGGTTATTGTTATAATAAATGAATGACACTGAAAATACCTGTATAGATTTTAAAAAGGCCTGTGAATTGGGGGATTGCAGAGGATTTGAGGCCCTGCAGAAGGCCGGTCAGTGTAATGATATGGTGGTGAATCCAGAGGGTTTTGAGAATGCGGAAGGGTATTCGAGTGAAAATATCATAGACTGAATTGATAATGAACTTAACGGGAATAGATATTCACAATTGAACACGTTGATGTTTACGGGAAAACATTATGAAAAAATTTCTATCTTCAATAGGTATTATTTCAGTTATCATTTTTTCTTTATCTGTCCATGCTGCTGAAAACAAAAATTTATATCCTCCGGATATCAAATCATCGGCTTCCGATACGCCCCTGACTGTAGTCAAAGAGGTGAGCCCCATTTATCCTGTCGAGGCGCAATTTGACAATGTCGAGGGGACCGTTGCCTTGAAATTTGTTGTGACAAAGGAGGGCAAGGCGACCAAAGCTAAAATAGTCAAGGCGGTTCCACCAGGCTATTTCGAGGAGGCGGCGATTGAGACAATAAAACAATATGAATTCAAACCGGCTACGAGAAATGGAAAACCCGTTGATACAACCGTTAGCATGCAGATAGAATTTTCATTAAAAGATCAGTATGCCGGATACGATGAGAGGTCGGGCACACCGGCAGTATTGCTCGAGATATATATGGCGCCTTTTCCCAATAAGCTTAAGAAAGACTATAAGGAAGGAAAGGTTGTTGTAAAGTATATTGTCACCAGGGAAGGAAGGATAATGAATCCTACAGTAATAGAGTCAAGTCCCCCTGGCGTATTCGATGAGTATGCCCTGGAGGCGGTAACACATTACAGGTACCGACCCGCCACAAGAAATGGCGTTCCTGTAGATTGTGTGGTTAAATCGCCTATAGAATTTTCTGTGGCGAAGACCGTTTCACTTGAAGAAGCCGTAAAAGAAGATGTTTATACGGCGGTTGACGAAGGTGTCGAGTATAGAAACAAAGGTGAATATGACAAGGCCATAGAAGCCTTTTCCAAGGCATTAAATATTTCAGGCAGATACAGCATTGCCTATTACTGCATGGGAATTGCCTATATGAAAAAAGGCGATTACGTAAAGGCAATGACCGACTTTGATAAATCTATTGAAATGGATCCGGATACGGCTATCTACTATCAGAACAGAGGCGACCTTTACGCTATTCAGGAAAATTACCAAAAGGCCATAGATGATTATAATAAGGCCGTTAAGCTCGATAAGAGTCTTGTCGATGCCTATTTCAGCCGAGGCGAGGCCCTCAGAAAATCTAATAAATTTAAGAAGGCGATTCAGGACTATACAAAAGTAATAAGTTTGGATTCCGGCAATGTTCAGGCCTATAATAACCGCGGGTATTCGTATAATGAATTGGATGATATGAAAAATGCTTGTGTCGATTTTAAAAATGCCTGTGAACTTGGGGATTGCGGGGGATTTGAGGACTTACAAAAGGCCGGCAAGTGCAGTGATATGTCGTCAGATCCTGTGAATTGAAATGCTTGGATATGAGAAGGACGAGTCCGCATATATTGATTCTCACCCGCTTCATGGAGAAGGAATCACGTAATGAACAACGCTGATGAATGGGGAAGGGACCCTGCGGTAAGGGCCATGAGAAAGATATTTAAGGGGATGGAGGATGCCCAGGGTGAATTCTTCAGCCGCATGGGGATACACAGGTATGACCCTCGCATCAGGCTTTGGCGTGAAAAGGCCCTTGCCCTGTTTGAAGATGCCTCTTCACGTGCGAACAATAACGGGTCGGTTATAGGTGAAAATGCCGCTTCAAAGATATATCTTCACTGCATTGCAAGGGCAATGAAGTCTCAGGGGATAGAGATCCCTGATGAGGTGCTTAAATGATACGTTTACGTCTGTTCGGCCGTTGCAGGATCTATCATGATCCCGTGACTCCGGTGTTGCGGGAGTCGGCCATGGTCGGGTGGGATGCCATGTATCGCACCATTGACCTTGTTACCCCCAGACGGTTAAAAGGGCGTGAACTTCTGATGCGAGCCAGGGGCTGGTGGACGGTTGAACCATCTGATGTGGTGGAATTAGTGGAAAGGCATGGGAGTTTAACAGTAGGAGAGGGGGGTGAATTAATGGTGGAGTTTAAAGAACAAAAGGATGTTGAAGCCCTTTCTACAGCACTTCTTGAAAGGTTCGGCGATCAGGTGCTACTGGCGCCTTAGACATTCGAAAAGGGCATCCCTGTTAGCTCTAATATGCGGGGCAGGTGTTAATCAGGGAACGCCGGTTTTTGCATTCATACTATCGGCAGTCAGACCTGCTTCGGAAAAACTGACTGCTTATAGCTCAATCCATAAATGCCCTGTCTATGATGGATAAGAGTTTAAGTGTGCAACTCGGGAATGTCCGGTTCAGACCCCGTGACCTCGTGCAATATGGCAGCCAGTTCAACATGTCTGCTTACCTTATTAAAGAGACGGGATGATGTCTTTGGCGTCCTGACATCACCGAACAACATGCATCTTATGTATTCCTTTTTAAAATTGGGCACGATAAAACTGATGCCTATGTAATCATACCCTTTTCCCAGTTCCTTTTTAAAACGTTTAAGGGTCGGGAAATCCAGCACCGTAGTGGGCATGTCAACATTTTCAGCTAAGAAATAAAGCCCTGACTTCCATGATTGAACCTGTATGAGAAGATGCCCTGCTCTCTTGTAACCTGATTGTGAAAAAGCTCCATTTTATTTGATTTTTCGCCATATTCGTCATCCGCTGCATATGGCCCGAACACGGAAGTCAGTAATAATTTCATTCTATTTTCCTCGATGAGATTTTAATCGATAAATATGCGTTCTCTATTGCCGGTTGATCCGGGAAAGCCGGTTCGCGCACGGCCATGTGACTTTTTTATTCGCCGTGATTGTCCGGAATTGTTCCGGCTGGCACTCCGGTGTTTCCGGCCCGCTTCCTGTTCAACCTCCGGCGCGCTGTAATTAAAACCGGCTATGGTGCAATATTTGGGCTCGTCACCCAGCGTCTTTGTAATGGACCGTTCAATGTATTTGTCCTCTCCTGTCACAAAGGTAAATGCATCGCCTTTATCCCAGGCGCGTCCTGTGCGTCCTATGCGGTGTGTGTATGCCAGTGCAGTGTCGGGGATGTCGTAATTGATGACATGTGAAATCCCGCGTACGTCAATGCCGCGTGCAGCAACATCCGTGGCAACCAGGATTTTATGTATTCCATTACGAAAACCATCCAGGGCCTTCTGGCGTTTGCCCTGTGTCAGGTCGCCATGCAGTGCCGTCGCTCCAAATCCTGATTTTTCAAGCTGCTGCGCCACTGTCTTTGAACGCCGCTTGGTGCGTGTGAATACAATTACAGGTCCGGTCTCGGTATTCTCCAGAATATTTTTTAATAATGCGGTCTTTGAACCCTGTTCTATTGGATAAAATGTATGAGAAACAGTAGGCGCAGGGCGAGTATCACCGACCTGAACCGTTACCGGGTCATGCAATACATCCTTTGCCAGCTCCCTGATATCGTCGGGCATTGTGGCGGAGAACAGTAGCGTCTGGCGTTTTTTAGGGAGATGTTTTATTATATTTTTTATATCCTGTAAAAACCCCATCTCAAACATCTGGTCTGCCTCATCCAGGACCAGTACCTCAATCCCGGACAGGCAGACTGTTCCTTTGTTAATGTGGTCCAGCAGACGGCCCGGACAAGCCGCAATGATGTCAACGCCTCTTTTAACTGCCGTGATCTGCGGCTGCATGCCCATGCCGCCATAGATACATGTGCTTTTCAGTTTTGTCTCTTTCCCCAGTTTGGCGATTGTCTGATGGGTCTGTTCGGTCAGTTCGCGCGTGGGGGATATTATCAATACCCGTACTGATGACCGGCGGGCCGATGTCAGAAGACGCTGCAGGACCGGCAGCACAAATGCTGCTGTCTTGCCGGTCCCTGTCTGGGCCAGGCCCATAAGGTCCCTGCCTTCCAGGATGTGTGGAATGGCCTCCAGTTGGATCGGCGTGGGCGAGGAATAACCAATTGCCTGTATGCCGGCAATTATCTTTGTATCTAATTTAAACTTATCAAAATTCATATTCTTCCTTATTAATTGTTATTATTGGATTTTCCGGCTATTTTTCATATCTTTGAAGGAAAACGGATAACAAAAGCCCATGGGTTTCGATAAAAAATCCCATGGGCTTTTGTTTTAAACTGATCGGATTTTTATTTAGAGTTGTAACTGCGACTCAATCGTGTACTTGGGTGACAGCATAGTCGCCTAATTCAGCTGTGTCAACATATATATTTAAAATAAATGATGGATATAGCTTGAAAGATAAAGCGATTCACCATTTAATCTACATTCCCATAATATGAAAATTAACAGGCAGATAATGTCAATAAGGTTTTTCAGCGCAGTCCCGGCAGACCTTTTTCCCTCCCCTGTCTTCAAGTTTGGTGCGCATGGTCGGCTCGCCGCATATGTCACAGAGTTCAGACGGCTCTATTCTGGCCCTTGGGGGCAATTGTATATTCACGTTTCTGACTTCAAATAATTTTCCTGAAGACATTTCCAGTACGTCACAGGCCCTCTTGAAATGGAGTTCCCTGAAACGATTTTTGTCATCCTCATTCGCCTCGCCGCTCATCATCTTTCGCAGCAGTGTCTGGTGTGTTTCATCAGGGGCAAAGGACCCGGGTCTCATGGAGACACGCACGCCTTTTCCTGTGTTCCTGCTCAGAAGGATTACGACTATCTTTCCGTAATCCTTATGTATAAAATTTCCCTTTCCAAAGGTGCAGCCAGTGAGGACCTGTACCGCGTCCGCGGAGCAAGCATCCGTCTCCACTATAGCAACCATCTCCTCATCCTCGGCGCGGATCTCCTTCAGCCTTTCCATGGCAGTCTTAGCGGCCTTATACCCTATCGCGAGGCCCGGACAGACATGCCCGTGAAATTCCGCACACCGTTTAAAATCATCCGTCTCCATTATCTGTTGTGCCTTCATAGGTTTTCCCTTGGTTTTAACTTAAGATTATTCAGGAGTCAGCCCTATCTTTCCCATGTAATCAACGCCGGGTGCGGCCCAGTCCTTGGGCGAAACGCCTTCAGGGAGTTCAAAGGATTTCACGACACTTACAAATTCTTCCGGCCTTTCAATACGCTTCAGATACCACAGATCCGCGCAAACCTTGTCCAGAATGCCGTTTCCCGTTTCAGGGCACTGGGTATCAGCCGCCCAGTTGAATGCCAGGACAATGCCCTCCCATGCCTTACCGTCTTTCTTTTTCCTGTATGCGACTGTTGAAGCATCCTTTGCCCAGGGCAGGAGATTTTCCAGGTCGGCATCCGTGGGATAACTCACTGAATATCCGCCCTTGCCTGGGGTTGCATTTAAAAGCACCATTAGCGCATCCTCCTTGCACCATGGCTGGATCGCCTGCACAAAATAGTCCGAACCTGAGACTGGGGGAAAGTTCTTTTTCAGATACCCGGCCATCATTATTCCGGATGTAACACCGGGGCAGTAATGATCGTGAAACTCAAAGGCCCTGACCGCATAGGATGGCGAGCCTTCCGCTACTGCGTTTACTATGGAAATGATGCGGAATTCATTTCCTCCAAATACCTTTTTGTCGAATTTTGCCTTATATTCTTCGGCATGGGAACTCAGGTGATCAATATTGATCTGCTCCAATGCCTGGATGTCAAAAATGCCTTCCGCTTTCGCAGAAGGGTTAATCTCCATGTATGAACAGAGACCTGACCTTTTATCATAGACTGCAAACCACAGTTTTGTCCATGGAGAGGAATGGATCTCGAGGAGGGTGTTGTTGCCCCTTAAAGCCCCGGTTGTCTCTGCCAGCCCGTCAAGGGCGCCCATTGTTGATGCGCCGTTTATCTCCGCGTAGCCTGCATTTGTGAGTACTATGATGTTTCCCTTTTCAGGCCTTGCGCCTGTCTTTTTCATTGCAGCAAAGGCATTATCAGCCGCAGACTGGCCTATTGACTTCCATTTATTATAACCCGTAACCGCGCTTTCTCCCGGGATTGTCTCTGCCCCATGGCAGAAAGCGGCAGTGATAAAAAATGCGGTTATGGCCAATAGTATCCTGTGTATTTTATATTTAAACAATATCTTTGTCTTCAATTTCATCCTCCTTAAAATGGATTGGATATATAATATAAACTTTGCGAATTAAATTCTCCCGAAATATTTAATAACATGCCGCCCTCCCGGGTAAAAACGGGAGGGCGATTATACATACGCGAAGGAAATAATTAAAATTTGACAGTCACTCCGGCACGATAGATTGCCCCCGGCCCTTCATAATCCGATGAGTACATGATCTTCTTGTCGAACACGTTTTCAATATTTACATATGTTTCCAGGTATTTTAAAAAGGCCCTTGAGAGCTTGAGGTCAGTTGCAAAATAGGAATCAAGTTTTCCTTCGTCGGTGTTGTCGGTGTCTCCGTATCTCTCTCCGACATATCTGCCTGTTATTTCAGCCCTGAAGATTGAAGGGTGATTAAAGGACAGGGTAAAACCTGCCTTATGAGTTGGGGTGTCTTCCAGATATTTTCCTTCAAGTTCCGGCTGCTCGCTGAATGAATCGATCTTTGAGATATTGTATGTATAATTTACAGATATTCCGAAGATGTCATTCAATGCCCAGTCAGCGGTTGCTTCGGCACCGTATATGTGCACGCCGCCGACATTCTTCCTCTGATAAAGATCCCTCCCTGTGGATGGGTCAATGCCTACCAAGATCGAGTAGAAGAAATCCTTGCCGTTTGAATAATAGCCTGACACACCAAGTGAAACGGCATCAGAAAATTTATGTTCAATCCCTGTCTCATAGGAGATAAGGGTCTCAGGACCGAGGTCAGGATTTGCGGCGTAGATCCTACCCCTTAGTATGCCGTTCCTGCAAAGGTCATCAAGTATAGGCGCCCTGAAAGCTGTCCCTATTGAGCCACGGATTGAGGTTTTCTTGCTGAGGCGGTAAAGCGCCGCTGTCTTGGGGCTTGCATGGCTCCATGTGTCATAGGGAAAAGCTCTGCTTTCAAGGGATCCGGAGGAGTCGGAAAAACTGCCGTCATAGCTTTTCACATAATCATAGCGCAGACCGACGTCGACAATCACTTTCTCTCCCGCCTGATAATGATCATTGAGAAACAAGGAATATGTTCGTTGTTTTCCTTTGTTGAGTACGACCTTATCGCTAGGACTGTCTCTGTTTACGATGTAATAATCGCCACCGTCAACGCTGCCGAACTTATAGTCGACTCCTGAGGTTATCAGATGGGAAGAAATTATCGGAAAGGTAGATTGCATGCTGCCGCCGTTATCAATGCGATCAACATCGACCTGATACCAGGTATATGCGGAATTGCTGATACTCTCCCTATTCCAGAAATAATCTTCCTTATTGTAATACACTTTTGCCAGCCATTCCGCAGAACCGATAGACCAGCCGTAATCAAGGTTTGTTGCGTTTGTTTTCCATTTTCTGTAAACGCCGTCATCCTGCTGAATCTTTGTGCCTTCACCATGTTTATCATCGTAAAAAAGATATCCGAAACTGAGGCTCGATTGGTTCGGCAGTTCATATGTGACGGTTGTTTTAAGATGCTTTTCCTCAAGATACCTTTCAACGTCATATTGGTCGCGCTGGTCTTCAGGAACAGGGTTGTAACCGTCGCTTTTTAGCTGGTTGTATGAGACGCTGTAACCGAAACCATTCAATTTCCCGCTAAGACCCCCTCCCATTTCAACGGTTTCAAACGTCCCGTAACCGGCATTTGCATCAACAGTGACAGGCTTTTCCTCAGGCTTCCGGGAAATGATGTTTATAACACCTCCCATGCCGCTTGACCCGTAAAGCACGGATGAAGGCCCCCTAATTATCTCTATCCTCTCAACATCCCCAGACCGGAACAGGTCCCAGTTGGCGGAACCTGTATCTGCCTTATTGATGGGATTGCCGTCGAGGAGAATCAATGTCCTTCCCGGCATCTCGCCCATGCCCCTCAGAACTACATCTGCGCTGTGGGTCAGGAATGACGACCGTGAGACATCTATTCCTGCGTATTTTGATAATATACCGTCAATCTTGAGTTCATTTGAATCCTCGATCATTTCCCTGGTTATCAGAGTGACGCTGGCAGGCACGTCTTTTATTGCCGTTTCGTATCTGGATGCCGTTACAATTACCTGATCGAGAGTTATCTGATCAGGTTGTTCTTCAGCCGGGGCAAGAGAGGGCCAAATGCCGGCCATGAATAAGGTCATTAAAATCAAACAGAACATCTTTCTAGCTTTTTTCATTTACATTTCTCCTTTGCGTTATTAATAAAAAAGACCGCGAAAACATCTCCAGACTAACCCTGGAAAGGTCTTCGTGGCCTTTCATTTTTTAAATTAACGGGCTTTAATTCTTTGTTTCTGTTTTTATAACATCATCCGATTGAAGATCCGAGATTGAATCGAACGGATGAAAAAAAATGACGCCGGTCGGAATTCCAAATGCATATATTCGCTTCTGCGAGGCAACAGGATTCGGCTCGATTTCAATCGTCAGATCAATTCCGACGGCAAACAATCATTCCAGGTTATTTCAGAAACGGCGCTATTACTCCAAGCTTGCCGTGATCCTTTTCCATATCCTTGTAAACAGGCTTCCCGACCATAAAGGTATAAATCTCGTCAGCCTTTTTTTCAGGATCAATGTCCTTGAATCTTTCACCGTATAATATCTTGCCGATAGCATAGGCGTCCGCCATGGCCGTCTCTATGTTTGTTGTGTACCAGTTAAAGGGAAAGAGCATGAATACCTGCCTGTTTTTAACGGCCTTAAGTGCCTTGTAAAAATCCTTTTTTTTGTTGTAATCCTCTTCAACAAGGGCCAGACCACCGCCGTCAATGAAGATTACATCAGGGTCCAGTTTGAGCATTGTCTCCTTGTCCACAAGGACATGGTCGCCGATGCGGCCCTCGACCTGTTCTGCCAGGTTTATTGCGTTAAGCCATTCAAGGGGTATATAGTCCTTTTCAGTGCTTTCTATGCCATAGGAGCCTCGATAGCCTATACCCCCCACAAAAACCCTGGGCATCTTCGATGCCGGTATGTTTGCTGTTCGATCATTAAGGTCTTTTTTAAGGGAGGTTATATAGGAAACCAGGTCTTCGGCGCGCCTTTCCCTGTTCAGTATCTTTCCGGCAAGCTTAAGGGAACTGAAGACCGTCTCATCAAAGTTGGAAAAGGTCCCGTAGCTCAGCACCACAATGGGGATGCCAAGGGTGGCCTGCACCTCATCTGCCAGATCCCTGTCCATATAGGTCACGAATATCACATCCGGGGATACGCTCATAACTGCCTCAAGGTCCGGCTTTTTGTTGATGCTTGTCGGCCCGCCGGGGCCGCATCTGGGGAGATCTTGCAGCTCAGGATTGGCAATCCAATAGGGCCGCCCAACAGAATTTGATTTTTCCATGTCTTCAACGCCTGAGATCTTGTCCTGGGCATTCAGATATACTATAAGCCTCAACGTCCCCGGGCCGATGCATATGATCCTCGCAGGATCAAAGGGTACATCCACCTTTCTGTCCGCCATATCAATTACGGTTAACGAAGAGGCTGATGCAGTTGTTATTGACATGGTTGATATAAAAAATAATATTATCAAGGTGAATCTTTTCATCTGTTTCTCCCTAAGGATCAATGAGGCACGACTATTATATGATCTCCCACTTTATTTAACATTACCTCGACCCCATATACATCCCGGATGATCTCCTCTGTGAGGTTGTCCCTGTTGAGCAATGAATATATCCTGTGATCTCTGAGAAAAAGGAAGATATCTCCAAAACGAAGGGCAATGTTCAGGTCATGGATAGCAACTATCGCGGACAGACCCCGTTCGCGGACAATTCGCCGAACAAGTCCCATAACCTCCAGTTGGTTTTTCAGGTCAAGATTACTGGTCGGTTCATCGAGGAGGAGGATAGCAGGCGACTGCGCAAGGGCCCTGGCTATGACTACCTTTTGGAGTTCTCCGCCGCTCAGTTCATTTACAGGACGCATGGCAAGATCCTCAAGGCCGATTTCATGGATGATCCCTTCGACTAACTCATAATCACGCATTTCAACCTTCCATCCCATGTGGGGTCTTCTTCCCAAAAGGATGCTCTCAAAGACATTCAATCTGTTGTCCGGGTGTCGTTGGGGCACATATCCGAGCTTCCTGGCAATGTCGTCTCCGGTCATGGAATGGAGATCCTGTTCACCTATGAACACTGTGCCTTCCTTCGGCTTCAGTATGCGGTTAATGCATTTTAAAAGGGTTGATTTGCCGGCCCCATTGACGCCCATAAGGCACATTATATTCCCCGGTTCAAGGGAAAAACTTACATCCTCCAATATGGGGTGGCTGTTATAAGCAAATGATATATCTGAAACTCTCAGCTTCATTGATACCCCCTGATGAGAAGATACAGAAACATGGGGGCGCCCAGGAAGGAGGTAATCACGCCCACAGGCAGAGAGCCTGACCCCATGACAAGCCGTCCGACCGTATCCGCTGCCAGCAGCAACAGAGCGCCGATGATCGATGAAAATGGGATCAGCATTCTGTGGTCATCACCTATGATGCGTCGCGCGACATGAGGGGCGATCAGACCCACAAAGGCAATGACACCAAGAAAGGCTGTTATCAGGGCCGCGGCGAGGGATACCGTAAATATCCCTGCATACCTTATTCCTGTTACGTTGACACCAAGTCCCCTGGCAGTTTCCTCTCCGGCTGAAAAGGCATTGAAATCCCACCTGTGCATAACCAGATATACGGTAGCGAGAAGGGTCGCTGCTGTCATCAATCCGATCTCAGTCCAGTTGGACCTGGCAACATCTCCGAAGGTCCAGAAGACTACAGCTGCAAGCTCTAACTCTGAGGCCATATATTGAATCAAGACAGTGGCCGATGTGAAAAGGGATGCCATAGCGACCCCTGAAAGGATAATAGCCTCGCCTGAAAGTCGTTTTATTGTCGCAAGGATAAGTATGATCAAGCCTGCTGCAAAGGCCCCTGCAAAGGCAAACATAGTCGCGGAAAACACCTGTGACCCGAACAGGACAATTGCGAAGGCCGCTCCGAAGGCGGCCCCCTGGCTGATACCCAGCGTTGAAGGAGAGCCGAGAGGATTTCTCAGGACCGACTGGATGCAGAGGCCTGAAAGGGATAGTCCCCATCCGGCTATTATAGCGGAGACTACCCTTGGCATCCGGATGTCCAGGATCACCGTCCCATGGGCCGATTCCCCGTTTCCGGACAGGGCGAGTAACAATTCTTTTATTGAAATTTCGTAGGCCCCATGTGCCATGGCATATAGGGCAACCAAAAAGGTCAGTCCAGCTAAGATAAAAAACAGGAGGATTTTATGATTAAGGCTTTCCAGATAGGCCTTTACAATCCTTCCATGTCCTGATTCTATTATTTTGCTCGCACAAGTCATTTTATTCCAGTATTTTTGTAGATATATTCTAAGATTCCAATTAAGCTTCCGGTTAAAATTTACACATCGCAGAACAAAAAGGCCACGACGGTGCATATCCCTTCGAGGGATATTGACCTTCGTGGCCTTTTTCCGTATCGCCTCCAGATAATGAGAATTACTGAATTCTTATTCTGAAGATCAAATTAACCTGGATTTGTTATACCTATTATACGGCTTCTTGCCGCATGATTTCTGTTATTTGAATATATAACTAAACGATCATTTATTGTCAATTAATTTCGAATAAAGCCCGATAATGTAAGGGCAGGATCTTGCATAGGCGCCAGGATTATATATGCGTTTGATAGGAACATTAGTGAAGGCTTGTAATAATCCGCCGTGTCTTTCCCCTCTATATGCATAGTAATAGTCCTTTCCTGGTCTAAAACAAGAATCCAATCTCTACCGCTAAATCGATTCTGCTGTCCCTCCTATGGCCGTCCTGATCCGAGAATCCGCTGTCTGCCTTGACATAGGCCGATTCCGCCCTGATATAGGCATTTTCAAAGAAGTGATAAGTGGGGCTTAAAGTCGCGGCGTAGATGCCTTTTGCGCTACGATCCTCTATATAGATCCCGCTTGTATCCTGGTTAATGTATTCAAGCCGGACAGGAACTGAGATGCTGCCCAGGCTGGGGCATATATAAAACGCGGCCCCGATGGATGAATCTCCGGCGGCCGGTTCATTAGCATCATCATCCAGGGTCCAGTAGTCTATATTGAATGCAAGATAAACGCCCTCAATCGTGCGTTCAATAACCGCTCCCAGCAGGTTTCTTTTGCCGGCGATGTGATAATTGTAAACACTGAGATCGTTGTCGGAGATAGCTGCGCTCACCCCTATTTCCCAGGCATAATCAGGGGAATTATATTCCTCGTCATCAAGCCTTTGCATGTAATATCCGCCCGAAAAGCTGAATTCATCGATGTCATAATCCAACCTGGCACCGTAGGCGTTATAAGGCTGCTGGGACGCGACAGCGCCGAAAAAGATATTATTATTGTTATATGTGTATGTGTTTTCAAAACCTGCGTTGGGCTGCAAAAGACCCGCTTCAATGCCGAGGCCTTCTAAAGGTTTCATGGCCAGGGAGGCATACTCTATCATTAAGTCAGTATTATTTTCAGGCGCGTCCAGTATCGAAGGGGTGGATGTCCGGCCCAGCGCCCCCACAAATCCCATGGGAAGGTCTTCATCCGCAGATGAGAACTCCACAAGCAGGTTTGAAAGCAGGAACTGGTCACCGGATGTGTCTTCACCAGGATTGGATGCGTAGAAATAACCGGCACTTATTCCTCCTGTGACCTTGATACCCGATAACGCCGATTGAACTATCCTGTTATCAGAGGAACTTGAACCCTCAGCCATTGCAGCGCTGGTGTGGGTAATTAACAATAAAAGGAGAATGGATGTGAAATAAATTGAAATATTTTTCATGGTGAAACTCCTTTTTTGGTGTCGGTTTTTATGAAAATATTAAAGGCCATAAAAACTTTTGATCCTGATAACCGCCTCCATGGCCTTTATTGCTGTATCAGTTTTGCTTTAGTAATTTCACCAAGAAACCGGACCTTGCAGGTTATTCCAATACATGGATATTTTTTCTTTTACAGATAGATTTCAGGACATCCGGCCATACTGTGGTGCTTACCTCTCCGATATGGGCAGTCCTTAAGAGATACATGAATGTGCGGGACTGGCCTATGCCGCCCCCAATGCTTAAAGGAATTTCATCGTTGAGGATCGCCTGGTGGTAGGGCAGCTGTAGAAAATGCTCCTGTCCGGACTCTTTGAGCTGCTGCACCAGGGTATCCCTGGTCACACGGATACCCATGG
>JAFGIC010000066.1 GCA_016929815.1 Deltaproteobacteria bacterium | reverse complement strand
GTCCGCGACGGGAAGCACGGGCACGCGCCTTCCGTCCGGGCCCACGCCCGCATTGTTGAACGCGAAATCCAGCCTGCCGAAGGCGTCGATGGACCTGGAAATAAGCTCCTCGACCTCCTGCTCCACGGCAACATTGCATTTAACGAACAGGGCCTCTCCTCCTGCCTCATTAATAAGACTCACGGTCTCTTCCGCGCCTATGGTGTTCTTATCAGTGGCAACAACCACCTTCGCGCCTTCCCCTGCAAAGGCGATTGCGGCAGTCCTGCCTATGCCCGAGGCCGCGCCGGTGACGATCACAGTCCTGCCTGATATCCCTTTTGTCATAAGAATCCTTTCGAAGAAAATTGTTTCTAAACTATTGTGTTTGGGGATAAGTATGGATCAACCACAGGATAATGTTATATCTTTGAAGGGCCTTTTATCAAGTTAGAAATTATCCGAGCGCCCGGGGCTATCGGCGATATATTTTTTAATGGCGGTATTGTGATTGCATATCAGACCTTGAATTTCCCTACCAATTGATCAAGCTCACCGGCTAATTCACTTAATTCCTTAGCGTTCCGGTTTACCTGGGCGCTGCCTGTAGATATCTCAATGGATGCGCTGTTGACGCTTGCTATCTCCTTTGCTATCTCGTTGGCCACTGTCGAACTTTGGGCGGTATTTTCATTTACTATATTTATCCCCTGAGTCACCTGTCCCATGTTGTCGGCTATCTCCCTGGTTGTGACGGATTGCTCTTCAACGGCAGTCGCAATTGTTATAACAATTTTATTGATGTCGTCAACGACATCCGAAATGCCCTTGATCCCGCCGATGGTGTCCCTGGTGGAGTTCTGGATGGCCGCAACCCGGTCTTTAATCTCGGTAGTGGCCTGAGCCGTCTGCCCTGCAAGGTCCTTTATCTCGTTTGCTACAACTGCGAAACCCTTGCCCACCTCGCCTGCGCGAGCCGCCTCTATCGTGGCGTTAAGGGCCAGGAGATTGACCTGCTCCGATATCTCGGTGATGGTTTCCACTACTTTTCCGATCTCCTGGGCCGCATGGCCGAGGGTTCCCATATGGGCGGAACAAGCGCCTGCCTCTGAAACTGCCTGTTCGGTTATTATCTTTGCATTTTCCGTATTCCTGGATATCTCATTAATCGTAGCCGTCATCTCTTCCACCGAGGATGAGACAATGCTCACATTCGTCGAGGCCTGTTCCATGGAGGATGCAACAGAGTTGATATTTGAACTCATCTCCTCCGCTGCTGAGGCGACCATGTTTGATTTGTTTGAGGTGTTTTCCGCGCCATCGGTAAGTGTTTTTGAGATATCCGAAAGTGCCGCGGAGGCTTTGTTCAGCATTACCACCTTGGAGGCCACATCCCTGATAATGGCGTGTATCTTATCAATAAAGGTATTAAACCAGCCTGCCGCCTCTCCGAACTCATCACGGGAATCCGCATTAAGCCTGATCGTAAGATCGCCCTCTCCGCTCGCCATATCCTTGAGAACTCTCGTCAACTCATTGAACGAGAGGACTATTGATCTGGAGACAAGGATATTCAGAAGCGTCCCTATTATTGCTGTAATCAGGAGGACTATAATGATATTTGACGCGCTCGTCCTTATCCTGTTGAAGAGGTCTTCACTACTTTTGGAATTCTCGGTGTCAATAGCAGTGACTCCCTCTTCGATCATATTAAAGACCTGTGATTGAGTCTTTTGAACCGTTTCAATGTTGTTTATATATTCGGACATCATGCCCTGGATTTGCAGGGCAGCCTCTCTGCTTTCGGTTGCCAGGGTCTGAAATGATGTGCCTTCGAGGCTCTTAATATCCTTCTCGACATTTTCCATCATTGTATTAATAAAACCCAATACATTGGACTTCAGGTTTATATCTTCTTTCATCCTGCCGAACAGGACCTTTAACTGGTAATTTGTGACGGTGTTGACATTTGCTCCGGCAATGACCTGTATCTCAAGGGTGGAAACGGAGGTCCTTGTCTTTTGGTTAGCCAGTTTAGATACGACTTCCGTTATATAGGTATCGGATTTATCGATAGCCTTATCGGCTGCCTCGGAAATTTTCAATTCAATCGCGTCGTTTTCATTATTAAGCTCATCGATGAGTTTGACAAGCTGTCCTATTTCCTCAAATTTTTTAAGGCTATCCTGTCCTTCCAACAGATCCAGGAGTTTTGCGTTCTCCTCTTCAAAGGCAGAAAATTCAATATCCCTGTTAACGAGATCCTTTATTGCGACAGTTGTATTACGGATGCTGACCGAGATTTCAGATAGGGTCTTTTGACCATCGGAGACGTTATTCATCAACCTGTTTGAGCTGAAATAAAAATAGGAGACAACGGCAAGCAAAAACAGATAAAGAAATACGGGAATCATTAATTTATGCCTGATCTTGAGTCCGGCAAATTTTTTTAAAAAGGTCATTGAAATCCTCCGTTATTTGGTCTCAGATATCGCTATTATCGGTAACTAGAATAATCTTCTTTAACATTAATATGATAATGATAAAATATTGTGATAAAAAGCCAAGAAGTTATCGAATTTTATACGACCTTGTAAAATATATTTGGAAATGGTCCCTTGACAAAAGAGAGATAAGGACATAAAAATACATCCTTGTCCTAAAATGACAATTCTGGGGCATATGTGAGAAATAAATGATCGGCTAAAAAGGGTGCAGGTTCCCAGGGGTCAAGCGAAATTAAATTATTTACATCTTTTACGCTTGAATCCTTGGCCCCTGGAGCCCTTATCTATACGAGGAAGATATGAAACTCAGGGTAAAAGACGCGGCAGAACTGCTTCAGGTCTCTGAAAAGACGATATATCGCTGGGTAGCGCAGGAAAAACTGCCGATGCACCAGGTCAGCGGTCAGTACAGGTTTAACCGCGCTGAATTGCTGGAGTGGGCGACTGCCAAGCGCATACCGATCTCTCCCAAGATGATGGAGGAGCCTGAGGATGCCTTTATACCGTCCCTTGAGGAGGCATTAAGGTCCGGGGGCGTTTACTACAGGGTCGAGGGCAAGGATAAGGTCTCAGTGCTGCGCAGCGTCGTGAATATTCTGGCATTGCCTGACGGCGTTGACAGGGAATTCCTGTTTCAGGTCCTTCTTGCCAGGGAGTCCCTGGGTTCCACGGCTGTAGGGGAAGGCATTGCAATCCCCCATGTACGCAACCCCATTACCCTGCACGTGACGAAACCGCTTATGGCCATCTGTTTCCTTGAGACGCCTATCGATTTCCAGGCCATTGACAAAAAACCTGTGCATACGTTGTTTACCATCGTGAGCCCGACCATCAAGGCCCATTTGAATCTTTTGTCCAAGCTGACTTTCGGGCTTCGTTCCCCCTCATTTGCAGCCGTTATCGCCGGAATCGGGACAAGGGAGGAGATATTTATGGAGGCCGGCAGGCTTGATGCAAGTCTTGCCGGGACGTCACGTCCCGGGGAGGGCCGGAAGTCATGACCATTGGAATGATATTGATATCCCTGGCAGCACTCATTTTCGGGGGGCTTGCCGCCGCGGTTGCCGGTGGGCACGGGAAAGGCGCATCCCGCATCGGGGTTGTCTCATGCCTGATCGGCGCGGTTTCTGCCTTTATCGCGGCAGGGTCAGTTATGTGGACAGGAAATGAGGCCGATCTCCGCCTGGCCTGGCAGGTCCCCTTCGGCTCCTTTTACATTGCAGTTGATCCGCTCTCCGCGTTTTTCATAATCACGATCTCACTTATATGCGCCCTTGCAGCCATATACGGAACGGCATATCTGGAGAAATACCGCGGCAAAAAAGACATGGGCGCTGTATGGTTTTTTTTTAATCTCCTGTTTGCCTCGATGCTCCTGGTTGTTGTATCCAGGAACGGCATACTGTTCCTGATCGCCTGGGAGGCCATGTCCCTGTCTTCTTTCTTCCTGGTAATGTTTGAGCATGAGAAGCCGGAGGTGCGCGAGGCAGGGTGGGTATATCTAGTGGCTGCCCATGTGGGCCAGGCGTGCCTGATGTTTCTCTTTATACTCCTTGCCGGGAAGGACTTTAGCCTTGATTTCGACAGCTTCACGGCGCCTGCCGGCGCAACGGCAGCCGGGACAATATTTATCCTGGCTGCTGTCGGCTTTGGTGCAAAGGCGGGCTTTCTGCCCCTGCATGTTTGGCTGCCGGACGCTCACCCGGCCGCGCCCTCTCACGTCTCTGCGGTTATGAGCGGCGTGATGATCAAGACAGGGATATACGGCCTTGTGCGTATAATTTCCCTTATAGGCCCGCCTCCCCAGTGGTGGGGATACACCCTTCTTGTTGTAGGGGCAATATCGGGGGTTATGGGCGTCCTGTTCGCCCTGGCGAAGCATGACATCAAACGGCTTCTCGCGTACCACAGCGTTGAAAATATCGGGATAATCACAATCGGGCTCGGGTTGTGGCTCCTTGGCGTATCGACAAATAATCCGGTTTTAGCCGCTTTGGGCCTGATGGGAGGACTTCTTCATGTGCTTAACCATGCAATCTTCAAGAGCCTCCTGTTTTTCGGGGCAGGGGCCGTGGTCCATGCAACAGGCACAAGAGACATGG